>CAYYZT010000034.1:9310-15561 GCA_964476015.1 uncultured Chitinophaga sp. | reverse complement strand
TGGCGAGGTAAGTATTTTGCGGGGCTTTGATCCAGAAAAGCGCAAAGGTATCGGCAGGACTTTCTTTGTAGCCTGGGGTTTCCGCTATGGGAGCGAACGCCAGAACCGTTTTCTTCCATCCGGTTTGGTCGTTCCAAGTCCATTGCTCCCTAAACCGAAGCAGTGCGCAATGGTGCGGGGCAAACCTCAATTCTTGGGAGGCAAAGGTAAATGGCTCCAAGCCATCATCTATAACCACCTCCATCTCTTCCCCCGGTGTAAAAAAAATACTTTCTACCTCTTGCTCGGTCAGCCGTCTTTCTATGTTGTTTATATCATACACGGGCAGTTGGCCAGCCCGGGCACTATCCAGCAGGGCCGTCATCCACGGCATACGGCTAGAGCCCTCTATGTTGTTTTTAAACCAAAGGTCATCAAAGCCTTCTGCCAAGTCGCGTATGCGCACATCGTATTCCACGGTTTGCACCAGCGGTTGTTGGGCCAAAGTGGTGGCATGTGCCCATACGGCAAACAATGCCCATAATATCGGTTTCAACTGCATACCCTTTTTGTTTTGCGTGTTAGCGAGCTTTCAAAGATACCGCCTTGCGCATATTTATTAGCGGCTTATTGTGAGGGCAAAAGATAGTGGGTTTTACCACCTATCTTGCTCTATTGGACATAAAAAACCCTTTAATCGTAAAGTTAGGATTTGTATTGGAAAAAATGTGCCCGTTAGCATTCTTACGCTCTTCAGAGGAATTGCTGTCGATATGTGTGTTTCCTTGACGAAAGTTGCTATGGTTAAGTGGGCTAGGTTTCAACGGAATACCAATAGTCTTCTTTTCTCCCCTTAGCACTTCTTAACACAACCTTCCCATTCCAAATACATACCTCTATCATGCTTTGCGTATCTTTGCCGAAGTGAAACGTTTGCGTGGAAGATGGTGCCGATGGCTGGCCCTGCTGCTTTGTGTGCAGGTGGTAAACGTGTGCCTGAACCTGCCGGAGCAGGGATACCTGAGCCTGAACGACCACGACCCTACCGAATCGATGGTGGAGCTGTTGGTAGAGTGCTACGGCAACAACCGCGATATTATGGAGGACGACCTTGCCGAAAACCAAGGCTCGCAAACCACGGGCGGCGGCTTTTTGTGTTTTATTGACGATGATGCCGCCATCCGTTTGGGCCTGCTGCCTCCCGGCCATTTAGCCCGGGCTTGGTACCGTTATGTTTTCGATATTAAGAACTGGGTGCTTTCCGTAGTTTCCCCGCCGCCCGACGGGTTGGTGGTTTAAAACCCGCTAACACTTACTGGCACACGCGCCGATGCTTTGGCGGCGGGCACGTGTGTTGCCTTTAACCTACCCCCCCCAAATTTCTTTTTAATGAAAACCATATACTGCTTGTTGGCGGCACTCTTGGCCGTGTGCTCGCTCCGTGGCCAGGATTTGCCCGCCCAAGAACCATCAAACCAAACCTTGGACAGCCTTTATATAATAGAGGTGGAAGAGAGCAAAACGCCCCATAAAAACCTCCATGCCGAGCCGTTGTACATTGACTTGATTCGCGACCTCGGGGCACGGAAGGGTGAGAAGGAATGGAACTTTGCCGGGGGCCTTACCGACCGTGCCGACTTTGATGAATACATCGGCTTGGTGGAATATGAGTGGGCCCCCATAGACCGATTGGGCCTTGAGATAGAGGTGCCGTTTACGTTCTATACCCGCAACGGCAAAGAGACCGCCCCGAGGCCGTCGCACCGGGTGGAGGGGCTTAAAACGGCCGTGCAGTGGTCGTTTTTTGTACATGCCAAAAGCAACACCAGTATGGCGTTGGGCTACCTCAACGAAATCGTTTTCGCTGATTTGGACAAGATGTCGTTCCGCAACGTTTTCCACGGCAACAGTTACAACCCGTTTTACGTGGTGGCCAAGCGGTGGGGCGGCAATTTCCATACGCTGTTGTACACGGGCCCTATCATAGAGCAGGAGTTCGGTGCCCGTAAGTGGCATACCATATACGCCATAAACACCAGCTTCCACTATATGATTACGGGTACCCGCAACTTTGTTGGCTTGGAGCTGAACAAGGAAGTGGTGGACCGAAGGTTTGACATGGTGATACGCCCCCAGATGCGGGTGGCCATTTCGGAGCAGGTGCTTATCGGTATAGTGGGGGGCATCCCCATTAACCGCGAAAAGGAGCGGTTGAGCGTTTTCCTCCGGCTCATTTATGAGCCGCACGGCAAGCATTGAGCAATGGGCGGAGGGATACCGCAATTTTGAGCTATTATGTCTCAAATTGCGACATTTTATCGCAAAATTGCGGTATTTTACCTCAAAAATAGCTCAAAATTTATCTCAAATAGCCTCAAAACGCCTCCATGCTCGCCATATCCCAACCCCGAAAAGTTGCCATAGTAGGGTACAACCGTATCCCTTTTGCCCGCCAAAATACGGCCTATGCCGAGGTCGGCAACCAAGATATGATGACCGCAACATTAAATGGTTTGATTAACCGTTATGGATTGAAAGGCAAGTTGTTGGGTGAAGTAGTGGGTGGTGCGGTTATCAAAAGCAGCAGAGATTTGAACCTGATGCGGGAGTGTGTGCTCGGCACCACGCTCCACCCTGCCACACCCGCTTGCGATTTGCAACAGGCGTGCGATACTGGCATAGAATCAGCTATTTACGTAGCCAATAAAATTGCACTAGGTCAAATTGAGGTGGGTATTGCCGGTGGCGTGGACTCTACCAGCAACGTACCTTTGCTGTTTGGCGAGGCGATAACCAAGAAGTTCTTGGCAGCCCGCCGGGCCAAAACCACCGGGGCCAGGCTCAAGCAGCTTCTAAGCATTGGTATCAGGGACTTTGCGCCCGTTCCGCCAGAGAATTTGGAGCCCCGTACTGGCCTCTCCATGGGCGGCCATACGGAGTTTACGGTGAAGCATTATGGCATCCCCAGGGAGGAGCAGGACCGGTTGGCCTACGACAGTCACCAAAAGCTCGCAAAGGCTTATGGGGAGGGCTTTTTGAACGATATGCTCACGCCTTATAAAGGTTTGGAGAAGGACAATATCCTGCGGCCCGATACCAGCATGGAAAAACTGGGCACGCTGAAACCCGCATTCGACAAGGAAAGCGGCTCCTTAACGGCAGGCAATTCCTCGCCATTGACCGATGGGGCATCGTGTGTGTTGCTGGCATCCGAAGAATGGGCACAGGCCAACGGTTTGCCAGTATTGGCCTACATCACCTTTGCCGAACTCGCGGCCATCGAATATGTGGAGAACAAGCACAACCTACTGTTGGCCCCCATTTACGCCAGCAACCGTATGCTGAAAAAGGCTGGGCTTACCTTGCAGGATTTCGATTTTTATGAGATACACGAAGCCTTTGCGGGGCAAGTATTGGCAACGCTCAAAATATGGGAAAGCCCTGAACTGAGCCGCCAGTTTGGCGTGGAGGCTTTGGGCAGCATTGACCGCAACAAGCTGAACGTAAAGGGCAGCAGCTTGGCCACGGGCCACCCGTTTGCGGCCACGGGCGGCAGGGTAATAGCCACGGCCGCCAAACTGTTGCACCAGAAAGGTTCTGGCAGGGCGTTTATCTCCGTATGTGCCGCTGGCGGACAGGGCGTAACGATGATATTGGAGAAGTAACAGCCGCAACCTATTGTGGCTATTGTACCACCAGTTTTCTTACTTGCGACGTTCCCTTTACTTTCACGAAATAGATTCCCGCGGCCGGAAATTGGTTGTGGAACATTGTGGTTGCTCCGTTGGTAAGCGTTTGTGCGAAAAGCTTCTTGCCTGATAAATCAAAAACTTCCACCATCGTTGCCTGCGGGGCCTTCACTGCTATTTCCGTGGTGTTTTGCATCGGATTGGGGGATAGGCTTATAACTTTTGCAGCCTCCAAGTCCGAAATGCCGGAAACATCCTGTTTGGTCACTTCCGTGCTAAAAGAGGATTGCAGGTTGTTTGCCAGTTCAGTAGCAAGCGGCATATTATCAAAGGTATGGGTCGATAGATCGGGCGAGCTACCTTTTAGTTGCAGCGTGCTTATAAGCGAAGCTAGCCTAAAGTCGACATCAGCCAGTATATGCTCGGTATTGCTGGTTACCTCTAGGTTAATAGGTAGCGCGATGGTTTTGGACAAGGCATCGGAGCCCACATGGTAACCGAATGGTACCAATGAACCGCTCTGGCTAGCCGTGGTATCAACCTCCCCCTCTATCTTAAAGAAAATATACCCGGAGTTCCACGACCAAAACATGTTGGTATAAGCCAATGGATGGTTTACCCCATAGGTAGTGGGGTCGCCATGGTTACGGGCACTGTCAAGCCCTATGTCGAACATTAGGCTTTCATAACTGCCCGTAGGCAGTTGCCCTATATCAAACGTAGTGCCGGCGGTAGTTTCCATGATAAGCAGCACAGTATCCAGCACCACCTCGTTGCCTACGGTAGGCACTAAGCGAATATTGCTTACATAAAAATTGGCCGTATTGAAACGCAATTGTGCGCCGTCGGCAGTGGTATAATCGGTAAAATTCAGTTCCAGCGGCGTGGCTGCATTAAAGAAATAATTGAACTTGATGCTAAGCTCCCTATTTCCCTGCGCATTGGCCAAGGTGCATAAAAACAGCAATAGTACGGGTAAATAGCGCTTCATATCTATTCGTTTATCTTAAAGATAAGCAGAAAGCGTTAAATACTATACTATCTCCAGTTCCTCCCCGTTCTCATCAAAGAAATGGTACTCCGTAAGGTGATAATCGTGTACGGAGGTGATGGGCAGCAGGTTGAAGTAGCGGCCATGGGCATAGCTCCATTTCATGCGTAGCGACGGAAGGCCAGCCTTTATGTAGGCTTCAATATACGGGTGCGTTACCAAGGCTACGTGTTTGTGTTTTTCCAACAGGGCATACAGTTGTTGCTGTATTTGGTCCACCAACAGTATGGTAGCCTCTACCTTGCCCGTTCCTTCGCAGGTGGGGCATACCTCTTGGGTTATGATGTTTACCTCGGGGCGGGTACGCTCACGGGTAATCTGCATCAGGCCAAATTTGCTGAGGGGCAATATGGTATGCTTGGCCCGGTCGCTGGCCATCTGTTCCTTCATGTGCTGGAAGAGATCCTTCTTGTGCTCCGGGTTCTTCATGTCGATAAAGTCCAGCACAATGATGCCGCCGATGTCTCGCAGCCTCAACTGGCGGGCTATCTCCTTGGCCGCATCGGTATTCACCTTAAGGGCCGTGGATTCTTGGTCGCTACGCGAACCTACCTTGTGGCCGCTGTTTACGTCGATAACGTGCAGGGCCTCGGTATGCTCTATTACCAGATACGACCCGCCCGGCATCGTTACCGTTTTGCCGAACAGCGACTTGATTTGTTTGGTAATGCTGAAGTGGTCGAATATAGGCGCGGAACCGTTGTAATAGCTTACAATATCCTTTTTGTCAGGGGCTATTTTTTGCACGTATTGCTCCAGCTCGCTCTTAAGGGTTGCGTCGTTTACCACAATGCGGTTGAACGTATCGTTCAGCAGGTCGCGCATAATGGTATTCGTCTTCTTCTGCTCGCCGTATATCTTTTGCGGGGCCGTGGCACCTTTCAGGTTTTGTTGTATCAGTTTCCACTTTTCCAACAGGTTGCGCAGGTCGGCATCAATCTCGGCCACGCTTTTGCCTTGGGCCACGGTGCGCACCACCACGCCAAAGTTCTTAGGCTTAATGCTCTCTATAAGTATCTGTAGGCGTTTGCGCTCCTCGTTGTTGCTTACTTTTTTCGAGATGCCGATACCGTTGCCATAAGGCATGAGGATGATGTAACGGCCGGGCAGGGCTATCTCGCTGGTAAGACGCGGGCCTTTGGTTGAGATAGGCTCTTTGAGCACCTGCACGAGTATAGGCTGGCGCTTATCAAGCACCTCGGCCATTTTGCCCGTTTTCACAATTTCCTTTTCGTATTGCAGGTTGGTGAGCAGCGGGTCGGTAAGGTTGCCCGCTGTGGCCTGCTGGGCCACTTTCATGGCGGTGCGTATTTTGGGGCCGAGGTCGGTATAGTGCAGGAAGGCATCCTTCTCGTACCCTACATCAACAAAAGCCGCATTGAGGCCCGCCACCAGTTTGGTTACCCGGCCCAAATATATATCGCCCACCGTAAATTGCTTGCCACTGTCTTCGTTGTAAATTTCAACGAGTTCCTTGTTTTCGAGCAAAGCGATGCTTACCCCCTTGGGGGAGGCGTTCACAATCAATTCCC
>CAYYZT010000034.1:0-9300 GCA_964476015.1 uncultured Chitinophaga sp. | reverse complement strand
TTTTTAGCATAACGGCAATATTACCGTAATATGCCTGACAGGGGGAGAGACGGGATAAAAAGCGCTATGAATTTAGCAAGAAATCAGTAAAGGAGGTAGGGCCTTGCCAGCCCTACCCCTTATGGATTATTTCTTCTTGTGACGGTTTTTGCGAAGACGCTTTTTACGTTTGTGAGTTGCAATCTTGTGTCTTTTCCTTTTCTTACCGCAAGGCATAACAATGTAATTTTATGAATTAAGAGTTCTTTAACTTTTCAATATACGCATCCACGTTTTTACCGAATTCGGCATCCGGCACCAACGTTTTTACTTTTTGTAGGTATTCGATGGCTTTGGCGTTGTCGCCTTTGCCGGCTTGCGCGTCGGCCATCAGAATATACGCCTCCACATTGGCGTTGTCAAGGCTTATTACCCGCTCTAGGCGTGCAATGGCCTTGTCATATTGCCCCGAAAGGATGCCGAACCTGCCCAGGTATAGGTTTGCGCTTATATGGTTCGAGTCCTTTTCCACCACGTTTAGCAAGTAGGTTACCCCTTGCATGGGTGGCTGGCTTTGGTCTTCCATATAGGTTACGCCCAACCGCACTTGGTAGTCTAGGTTGGCGGAGTCCATTTCCACGGCTTTGTTAAAGCAGTAGCGGGCTTCTTCCAACTCAAACCTTTGCGTTTCCGGCTCGGCGGGCGGGCCATAATACAGGCCCATAAAATAGGTGCCCGTTTTATCCCAAACCGCTGCTTCGTTCTTCAGCTCGGCAATTTGCTTGGAGTACATGGTGGCCACCAGTTCCAGCTTCAGCTTCTCGCTTTCGGCTATCAATTGGTTCAGCACGTTTACCTTTTCCTCCTCGCTGGCTGCGTTTGCCAAGGCTTTTTCCAACTGTTCCAAGCTTTCCCGTTTCACCGGTTCCAGCCCTTGCAGTTGGGTTTGTTTATATAGCGGGTAATCGAAAGCGGCGGCATCGTGGGAATGGTTTTCGCTCACTTCTTCCTTGTCACCCTTGCCTTTTCCCTTGAAATCGCCAAGGAAATAAATAGCAACGGTAATGGCCAAAGTGGCAACTACTATCCCGATTTTACCGGCGTTGTTCAAAATTATTGTTCCGCTTTTACTTCTTTAACATTCTTTTTCACCACATCGGTAAATACTTTGGCGGGCTTGAAAACCGGGATAAAGTGTTCCGGAATCTCGATGGCCACGTTCTTTTTGATGTTCCTGCCGATTTTTTTGGCCCTTTTCTTAATAACAAAGCTGCCAAAGCCGCGAATGTAAACGTTTTCGCCACGTTTCAACGAAGTTTTGGTTTCTTTGAAAAAAGCTTCCAAAGCTACCAATACATCTACTTTTGCAATTCCTGTTTTCTCTGAAATTTTAGTAATCAAATCCGCTTTGCGCATAGCATTGTTTCATTTATACATTAAATAATTTTACATCTACTTATTCGGGTGCTCAAATTTCCACATTTTTATTGTAAAGGCCAAACGTTTGGCACATTTCTAGTGGTAAAGAGTGATTTGTACAGCCTGTTACGTATTTAAAAATTGTATTACATTTTTATTTGCGTAATCCGTGCTTAAACGGCCATATGGCCGCCCATAGTGTAAGGCACTTGATAATTGTCGGGGGAAAAACCGATATTGCAACTACCCCTTTAACGATATTGCAATTACCCCATGAAGATATTGAACTACATAAACGGCCAAATGCACGAACCCCAAGGCGGGCAGTGGCTGGATAATATAGAGCCTGCCACGGGCCAAATATATGGCCAGATACCCGACAGCACCGCCGATGATTTGGAAGAGGCCGTAAAAGCAGCCGCCAATGCTTACCCGGCATGGGCCAAGCTGGGTGCCGAGGGCCGCAGTAAGGTGATGTTGCGCATTGCCGACCTGATTGAGCAGCATCAAGAACGGCTGGCACAGGCCGAAAGCCAAGACAACGGCAAGCCCGTGGGGCAGGCACGGATAATGGATATACCCCGTGCGGCGGCCAACATGCGGTTCTTCGCAACCGCTATATTGCATGGCAGTACCGAGACGCACTATAATGAAGGCCATTCGCTCAACTATACCCTGCGCCAGCCCATCGGCGTGGTGGGCTGTATCTCGCCATGGAATTTGCCGCTATACCTATTTACTTGGAAGATAGCACCAGCCTTGGCGGCGGGCAATACCGTTATCGCCAAGCCATCGGAAATAACCCCGCTAACGGCCTACTTGTTTGCCGAATTGTGCATTGAAGCGGGTTTGCCGCCGGGCGTGCTGAACATTGTACACGGCAGAGGCGGGCAAATAGGGCAGGCCATAGTAGAACACCCGAAAATAAAGGCCATTTCGTTTACGGGCGGCACGGCCACGGGCAAGGCTATTGCGGCCACGGCCGCCCCCATGTTCAAAAAACTGTCGTTGGAACTGGGCGGCAAAAACCCCAACATCATTTTTGCCGATTGCGATTGGGAGGATATGCTGGCCACCACGGTGCGTTCGTCTTTTAGCAACCAAGGGCAAATTTGCCTGTGTGGGTCGAGAATCATCGTGGAGCGCAGTGTTTATGAACGTTTCAAAACAGATTTTGTGGTGAGGGTGAAGCAATTGCGCATCGGCGATCCGCAACAGGACGTCAACATCGGCGCGGTGGTTTCCGCCGGGCATATGGACAAGGTGATGGGCTACATCAACTCCGCCAGCACGCAAGGGGCCACCATACTTGCCGGTGGGGCGCAATTGACCGTGGAGGGCCGCTGTGCAGAAGGGTATTTTATATATCCCACCGTAATAGAAGGATTGCCCGCCGATTGCAACCTGAACCAAGAGGAAATCTTCGGGCCGGTGGTAACGCTTATTCCTTTCGATACCGAGGAGGAGGCGCTGGCCATCGCCAACGGTACGCCTTACGGCCTATCGGCCACGCTGTGGACCCAAAACCTTACCCGTACCCACCGCATGGCGGAGCAATTGGAATGCGGCATAGTTTGGATAAACACTTGGCTGGTGCGCGACCTGAGAACGCCGTTCGGTGGGGTAAAACAGAGCGGCGTGGGCCGCGAAGGCGGTTGGGAAGCGTTGCGGTTTTTTACGGAGACTAAAAATGTGTGCGTGAAGCTTTAGCTACTTACTCCAACATCACCAATACCTGCCCTTTCTCCACGGCGTTGCCCTTTTGTACTTTGATGGCCTTTACCACCGCATCGGCGGGGGCTTTCAGTACATTTTCCATCTTCATGGCTTCCAGCACCAGTACGGGCTCGCCCTTGGTTATTTGCTGGCCTTCGGTTACGTTTATTTTAAGCACCAGCCCGGGCATCGGGGCCTTGATGTCGTTAATCTTTGCGCTGGCAAGGTTGGCCATGCCCAGTTGATTCAACAATAAGTCGAACCTATCTTTTACCTCCAAGTTGTAATCGCGGCCGTTTACGCGGATGGCCAGCTTTTTCTCGGCGGCGTTCACCTCTATAACACGGATGCGGTACGATTGGCCGTTGTGCAGCACATGGTAGGCATCGGCACCGGTGTTCACAATGTCCAAATCCACCGTTTCGCCGTTGAGCGTAAAGCCATCCTTCGTGCTCTCGATGGCATATTCCTGGGCTGCGTTTACTTTTACCTTGTACATGGTTAATCGGTTGATTTGTTTATCGGTTAATCAGAAGTGGTTTGGTACATCTTTGACCGATTAACCGATAAACGGATAAACTGATCAACCTTACACCAACAAAATTATGGTTATTTTTGCGGCTTGCCCTAATGGTGTTTCCCAACGGGGTTATTTATTCCAACCATCTTTTCGATATGAATAAGCACTATCTTATTGTTTGCTTGGCCGCGGTATTGCTGATTGGCTCGTGCAAAGGCTCCAAGGAAACCACCTCCACCCCCAACGACCCGCGCCGCGTGGTGCTCGACGAGATAGTGGTAACGCCGCTCCACGAGGGCTACCGCGAAACGGCCCCCAAGGCGTTCGACCTCATCCATACCAAGTTGGAAGTAGGTTTTGATTACGACAAGCAATACTTGTTGGGCAAGGCGGAACTAACCTTGTTGCCGTGGTTCTATACCACCGATTCGCTGGTGCTGGATGCCAAGGGCTTTACCTTGAACGAGGTGGGCCTGATTGAAAAAGGCGTGAAAACACAGGTAAAGCACACCTACGACAACAAACAAATCACCATCCGCCTACCGAAGCCGTATACCAAACATGATACGGTGAGGGTGTATGTGGATTATGTGGCCAAGCCGAATGAGTTGGAAGAAGGCGGCAGCAATGCCATTACCAGCGACAAGGGCCTATATTTTATCAACCCCCTGAAAAAAGAACCCGGCAAGCCCCGTCAAATCTGGACACAGGGCGAGACCGAGAGCAGCTCTTGCTGGTTCCCCACTATCGACAAGCCGAACCAGAACATGACGCAGGACATCTACATTACTGCTGACAGTGGCTACATCACGTTGTCGAACGGTTTGTTGGTTTCGTCTAAAAACAACGGGAACGGCACCCGCACCGACCACTGGCGCCAAAAGCTGCCCCATGCTCCTTATTTGGTGATGATGACCATTGGCGAGTTTGCCAAGGTAAGCGACAAGTGGAAAAACATAGAGGTGAGCTATTATGTAGAGAAAGCTTACGAGGAATACGCCCGCGATATTTTCGGCAACACGCCGGAAATGCTGGAGTTTTTCAGCAACAAGCTGGGCTTTACCTATCCTTGGGAGAAGTATTCGCAAATCATTGTGCGCGACTATGTTTCCGGCGCGATGGAAAATACCACGGCCAACGTGTATTTCAGCGGCGTACAGCGCACCAAGAAAGAGCTGTTGGACGTAAACTACGAGTACATCATTGCCCACGAGTTGATACACCAGTGGTTCGGCGATTTGGTTACTTGCGAATCGTGGTCGAACCTGCCGCTAAACGAGGCCTTTGCCAACTACGGCGAATACCTTTGGATTGAGCATAAATACGGCAAGTTCGAAGCCGAAGAGCACCGCCGCAACGAGTGGAGCGGGTATTTAAGCGAAGCCAAAGGCAAGCAGGTGCCGCTTATCCGCTACCACTACCACGACAAGGAAGATATGTTTGATGCGCACAGTTACAACAAGGGCGGGCTTACGCTCAACTTGTTGCGCGATTATATGGGCGACGAAGCCTTTTTTGCGGCCATCAAACTTTACCTTACCACGCACCAGTTTCAACCGGTGGAAATAAACGACCTGCGCTTGGCCATAGAAAAGGTGACGGGATTGGATTGGAACTGGTTTTTCAACCAATGGTTCCTAAAGCCCGGCCACCCCGTGCTGGAGCTTACCCGCAGCTACCAAACCGAGCGCGGACTGTACCAAATAAAGGTAAAACAGACCCAGCAAACCCAAGAAAAACCCATCTACCGCATCCCGGTAAAGGTTGACGTGTACTATGCCGACCGTGTGGACCGACTAACCTTCGTAATTGAACAGGCCGACCAAACCCTGAGCATCCCTGCCAAACAGAAGCCTTTGGCGGTGGTGTTCGATGCCACACATAGCTTGCCCGCCGTTATTAAAGACGACGTAAGCGTGGCAGAACTGGCCCACCAGTTCAAGAACGGCAAAGAGTACCGCGACCTAACAAAATCGTTGGTGTCGTTGGCTAAAAAGTATGACGACCCACAGGCCAAGGAAGTGTTTTACAGTGCCTTGCAGCATCAATTCTGGGGCATTCGCAAACTGGCCTTGGAGTTGTTGCCTTTCGAGAAAGGGCAGAGTGATTTTACAAAGCTGCGCGATATAGTGGTTCAAATAGCCAAAACCGACCCTAAAAGCGATGTGGCCTCGGAGGCTATAATAAAGCTGGACAAGCTGGAAGACAAAACTTTACAACCCGTGTTCGAGGAGATTGCCAATTCGTTCCGTTTTTATGCCAGCACGGCCCGTGCCATTGAGTCTTTGATAAACCTCGACATTGAGGTTGCCTATAAAATAGCCAGCCAATACCGCAAGGAAACCAATGCCGATTTGGCCACAACGCTTACTTATCTCTTTGCCCAATCCGCCTATCCGGAAGACCAAGATTACTTCGAGGCCCAGCTATTGGCCAGCACGGGCTATGAGAAATATACCCTGTTGAACGATTATGCCACTTACTTGCTCAAATCGAAGCCTGCGGCCATCAAAAAAGGCTTGCCTACCATGGAGGCCTTTGCCCGGTACGGCGAGGTATGGTACGAGCGTTATGCCGCCGCACAGGGCATTTACAACATCATTTTGCAGTACCGTTTAATGTTGTCGCCCGAGGGCAGCGTTAAAGACAAAAACGACCGTAGCGGCGTTATCCTTTCGCCCAACGAAAAAGCTGAGTACGAGGCCACCTTGGCGGAGCTTACCAAAACGTTGGAAACCATCAAGCGCGAGGAAAAAAGCGCTACGGTGAAGAAGCGGTATAAGCTGTTTGAGTAAGGGTGAAATGTATGCAAATAGCGGAGCAGTACTTAAGGTTTGATAAGCTTATTAAGGTTGTTCCAACAACCGGAAGCGGCCCTTTGCATGGTATATTATCCGATGGAGGTAGCTATTTCTGTAAGAAATCGAATTTTCTAAAGGGTTGCAAATATGATTTGGCCAATGAAGTGATAGCTGCCAATGTGTTATGCGGTTGGGGTTTGTTTGTTCCAGACTATCAGTTTGTGAAAATTGATTTTAGCGAAATCAAAGTGCAACTTGTTGAAGAATACCGTAGGATAAATAGTCCAAGCTCGTTACTACAAGTGCGAAACCCATTTGATAGCGAAGTTTTTGAGATTCCTTTTTTTGCCAGTAAGGAGTTTCTGCTACATCTTCACTTAGAAAAATTAACCTCGCTGCAAACATTGAAGGATTTTCAAGTTAAGAAGCTAGAAGACTTCTTTTCTATCATATTATTTGATTTGTGGTTCCACAATGTCGATCGCAAAGGAACAAATAGTAATACTCTGATTGCATCGGATAAAAATGGTACCAATAAAGTTGCTCCCATAGACCACGTGCAATGTTTTGGGGTTAACAGGAAGTTCGCTTCTAAAAAACTCACGGAAATTGGCGAAC
This sequence comes from uncultured Chitinophaga sp., assembly GCA_964476015.1. GTDB lineage: Bacteria > Bacteroidota > Bacteroidia > Chitinophagales > CAIOSU01 > CAIOSU01. The sequence continues at coordinate 2,247 of CAYYZT010000034.1, read as the reverse complement.
CTTTACCCAAAGAATTGACTTTATTACAATTGCGGTGTGTAGAGGAATTGCTCTTAACTTTGTCGAAAGAAGAACGGAATTTCATTGCCGACAATTCAACTGATTTACTCAGAAGTGCGTTAGTTAAGTTACAAAGCAGCAAAATTGCTTTGCCAGAAGAATGGAACGCTGTTGCATATTACAACGAGGTAGTGGAGCTTCTTTCAAACCAAGTACGTAACAACCAAGTATTGGCTCAGTTTAAAAACATGCTGATTTTATGAGCATCTACTATTCAACTATAAAATTCAATGCCAATGCCGCTTTGGGCGACAAGGTGCCATTAGGTATTCTTTCGGTAGGCGAGGAACAAGGGTATTTGATTTTATCGGGCCAAAATTTCAGCCAGATTAAAAACAAATATCCAGCAAAGCAGTCGAGGTTTTTAGAAATGGCACTCAAGTCATACTTCGGGAGTTTCTTAACCGACATACAACCTTCCCTTTTTAATGCACCGATAAAAGTCATGCTATCGTTGAAAGATATTGCTCGTTTTTCGGTGTATGAGAATGGTATCATCGAGTTTTCCAACCCAAGGAAAGTAGATACGGATGAAAATCCAATAAAGGCGGCTCAACAATTGTTCACCCGCGAGATTCAACCCCTGTAAGGCCGGGGATACTAGAGTTAAACTATGCAAAACGAAATATTACCTGCCATTAGCGATGTGGAGATTGAGCGCCTGAACGTATATGGCGCACGGGTACACAACTTACGGAACGTGGACGTGGCCTTGCCGCGCAACCAGTTTGTGGTTATTACGGGCATCAGCGGCAGCGGCAAGTCGTCGTTGGCGTTCGATACCATTTACGCCGAGGGCCAACGCCGCTATATCGAGAGTTTCAGCAGCTATGCGCGCCAGTTTTTGGGCAGCATGGAGCGGCCCGACGTGGATAAGATTACCGGCCTCAGCCCCGTTATCTCCATCGAGCAAAAAACGACGAACAAAAACCCCCGCTCTACGGTAGGCACCGTTACGGAGATTTACGACTTTATCCGCCTTTTGTATGCCCGCATCGGCATGGCCTACTCCTACGAGACGGGCAAAAGGATGGTGCGCTTTACCGAGAACCAGATTCTGGATTATATCCTCGAAAACTACAACGGCAAAAAGATTGTGGTGCTGTCGCCATTGGTGCGTGGCCGCAAAGGCCACTACCGCGAGCTTTTTGAGAAAGTGCGCAAGCAGGGCTACCTGAAAGTGCGGGTGGACGGCGAGATACTGGAGCTGAAGGACAAGATGCAGGTGGACCGCTACAAAATACACGACATTGAGTTGGTGATTGACAGATTGCCGGTGGGTGCGGATGCGAAGGACCGCCTGAAGCCATCGTTGGATGCGGCCCTTAAAATGGGCAACGGCCTGTTGATGATTATGGACCACGAGACGGAGAAAATCTCGCAGTTCAGCAAGCAATTGATGTGCCCCGATAGCGGCATTGCCTACGAAGACCCTTCGCCTAACACTTTTTCGTTCAATTCGCCCTATGGTGCCTGCCCGCATTGCAGGGGCTTGGGCGCGGTACACGATATCGACCTCAAGACCGTGATACCCGATGATAATCTATCGCTCAACACTGGCGGTATCTTGGCTTTGGGCGAATGGCGGGATAACTATGCCTTCCGCGCCCTGCGCGATTTGAGCAAGAAGTATAAGTTCAACCTCACCACGCCCATCAAGGATTTGCCCCAAAAGGTAATGAACGTGATATTGTATGGCAACGAGGAGGGCATACTGCCCGAACTGGACGAGATAGAGCCGTACAGCGCCACTTTCGAGGGCGTGTACAACATGATACGCCGCTGCTACTACGAAACCAGCAGCGATAATTTACGGAAGTGGGCCGAAGAGTTTATGGAGGAAGTGCCCTGCCCCGAATGCAACGGCACCCGCCTGAAAAAGGAGAGCCTCTACTTTAAAGTAGCCGAGAAGAACATTGCCGAAATATCGGCATTGGATATCAGCGATTTGATGGCTTGGTTCCAAGGCATTGAGGAAAAGCTGGATGAGCGCAGCCGCACCATCGCCCACGATTTGTTGAAGGAAATCCGTGCCCGTATCGGCTTTTTGCTGGATGTAGGGTTGGAATACCTTACCCTGTACCGCGCCACCCGTACCCTTTCGGGCGGGGAAAGCCAGCGTATTCGCTTGGCCACGCAAATTGGGTCGCAACTGGTGGGCGTAACGTATATTTTGGACGAGCCGAG
>CAYYZT010000033.1:2244-15901 GCA_964476015.1 uncultured Chitinophaga sp. | reverse complement strand
TCCAAATCGATGCCCTTGAGCACTTGCAGGCTGCCGTATGACTTGCGTATGTTGCGCGTTTGTAGCATGGAGGCGTAAAAATAGGAAACACAATTTGAAAATTTGAAAATGGCTAGCTTTACACCTTCAAGATACCCAAAAGTCTTGTGTCTTGTGTCTCACATCTTGTGTCTAAAACCCATGCAGTATCGCAAATACAAAAACGGGCAGAGTTACTTCCGCATTTCGGGGCGGGAGGAGATGGAGGAATTGAAGCTGATGGGTAAATACTTCAAGCTATACCACATAAAGGCTACCATATTGCCCGAACGGGTAATGATAGCCGACCTGCTGGATGCCTACCACGACTTTGCCGAAGCCATTACCGCCGACGAATACGAACGCCAACTGCAATGGTGCAAGCAAAATTTGGAGGAATTATAAGGCTGGTGTTGTTGTTACTGCTTGGCCAAGTTGAAGCTGCCCAAAAACTCGCCCACGCCCACGTTGGCGCGCTCGGCGGTAAGGTAAGAAACGGAAGCCATGTAGTACACGTTGTTGTAAGCTACCACACGGTAAGAGTAGGTATAGTCGCCGATAACGAAATCGGAGGTAAAGCCCGGCGTTCCGGTTAGCATTTGCTTATTGGGCACCTGTGGCGTACCGCCGCCTACGGAAAGCTGGTAGGCATTCAATTGGTCGGCAATCAGCTTCGCGAAACGGGCTTCCATATCCACGTCCATTTTCTCGTTTTTGCCCAACGGATAAATGGTAACGAGGCTCAGGTTAAAATTGAGGCCCTGCTCGTAAGCCACTACCATGCGGTGCCCTTCGGCGGTAACCTGCTCGCTGGTGGTGTAGCCGTTCTTAAATTTCACCTGCACGGTGTTCGGGGCCGGCTCGTATTCCTTTACGCTAAAAGTTTTGGTTTGTGCGCTGGCGAGTTGTACGAAGCCCAAAACGGCGGCAAGGAAAAGAAATTTTATTTTCATAAAAAGGGGTTAAAATCGGGTTTTACGGATTTCTACGTGCAATATTACGATTTAGATGCAATTTAGTCAATGAAAAGTTTTACCGACCAGCTTGGCCGCACCATAAACCTGCCCGGTTTCCCGAGTCGCATGGTGAGCACCGTGCCCTCGCAAACGGAGCTGCTGCACCATTTGGGGCTGGAAAACGAGGTGGTGGGCATCACTAAGTTTTGCATACATCCGCAAGAATGGTTCCGCAACAAAATACGTGTGGGCGGCACCAAAACACTGGATTTGGACAAAATACGCCAACTGCGGCCCGACCTTATCATTGCCAACAAAGAAGAAAACGAACAGGCCCAACTGGAAACCTTGATGCGGGAGTTTCCCGTTTGGGTGAGCGATATAGAGACCATGGCCGATGCCCTGGAAATGATACGCGGCGTGGGCGAAATAACCGATACTGCCGCCCAAGCATGGCAATTGGCCAGCGACATTGAGGGTGCCCTCCAACAAATAACGCCCCTGCCCAACATCCGCACGGCTTACTTTATCTGGCGCGGGCCGTGGATGGTGGCCGGGCGAGACACCTATATTACCGACCTCATGCAGCGTTGCGGCATGGCAAACGTGTTCGCCGACGGGGATTCGCGTTACCCCGAAATATCGGAAACGGACCTCCAAGCCGCCGACCCGCAACTGATATTGCTTTCCAGCGAGCCGTATCCGTTCAAGGAAAAACACCTTGCCGAACTGCAAGCCCTCTGCCCGAATGCACGAATACTGTTGGTTGACGGCGAAATGTTTAGTTGGTACGGCAGCAGGATGTTGGAAGCCGCAGTGTATCTGGAACAATTGATAAGCAGCATCAGCCGCCGATAGGATGGCCAGGCAGGATATTGTTTTTAATCCCATTTTATATTTTAGTTTAAACATATTATCTTCAATAAAAACTGGATAATATGTCGGCATATCGCATTCTCTCCTTAGATGGCGGCGGCTCGTGGGCACTGCTGCAAATAATGGCCCTGCAAGATATCTTCGGCCCACAGGCCAAGGGCTTTGATGTATTGAAACACTTCGATCTGGCCATCTCCAACTCGGGCGGCAGCATCGTGCTGGGCGGGCTTTGCAGCAACATGCCGCTGGCCGATATGCGCGACCTGTTCGAGAGTTTGGAAAAGCGGCAGAGCATGTTCCAAAAACTCACCTTTAAGGATAAATCGTGGGCGGAAAGGGCTTTGAAGCTGCTTTCCATCGGCCCTAAATACAAAACCGAAGAAAAGCTGAACGGCCTGCGGTTCAACCTGCCCAATGCCCGCCTAAAAATGTCGGATGTGGGTGCGGCCATTGCGGCACACAACGGCAAAACAACGGATGTGGTTATATGCGGCTACGACTACCACCGCGAACGGGGCGTATTTTTCCGTTCCAACTTAAAGAGCAGGGCGTTTAGCCAAAATATAGGGGTGGCAGAGCCCGTGATAGTGGACGGCGACAACGTATTGCTAGCCGAGGCCATACACGCCTCAAGCAACGCTCCGGTCAACTACTTCCAAAACCCGGCGGCGGTAAAGCACCCCAAGGAAACGCGCCTGTACTGGGACGGGGCCGTGGGCGGTTACAACAACCCCGTGCTGGCGGGGGTGGTAGAGGCGGTGGTAAACCGTACGCCGCTTGCCGACATCAGGGTGCTTGCCATCGGCACCGCGGCCACCATGGAGCCGCTAAGCTATACCGACAAGGAGCATCCGTTTACCAAATACGCGGCAGAGCGGGAGGGATTTACGGACGAAATCAAGAAAATGTCGACCAGCATCGTGGCCGACCCGCCGGACAGTGCCTCGTTCATCGCCCTTTCCATGATGAACCCCGAGTTGCGGCCATCGCCCAACTTCATACGCCTCAACCCTATTATACAGCCCTATTGGAACGGCACCAAATGGGAGCACCCGCAATGGTTTACCGATGCTCAAAAGAGCGACCCCAACAGCTTTAAAAAAGTGGTGGCCCTTGGGCTGGATGCGGTGGAAGAGCACGAAATAGCATGGGTAAAGCAACTGGGCAAGGCTTGGCTAGAAAACCGCGCCCCGAACCAACCCATCCGTGGGAACTCAACGGGTGGATGCGTTTTGGGCCACGCCACCTTTGCCGAGGCCAAGCAAGCACTGGCGCAATGGCTGGTGGTGGATTTAAAGATAGGGGGCGCTACCACCGGCATGGTTGCAGGCAATTAATATCAGCCCCTACTTCGCCCTCAGTTCACCTTCCAGCACCCCTACCTTGCCCGGATATACTTCCAAGGCTTTTTCCAGCACTTGCAGGGCACCGCGCAGGTCGTCCAGTTTCAGCACATAGGCCAGGCGCACCTCGCTTTTGCCGAGGCCCGGCGTGGCATAGAAACCCGTGGCCGGGGCCATCATTAGCGTATAGCCGTTGTGCTGGAACGATTCCAGCATCCATTGGCAAAAATGGTCGCTATCATCAATTGGCAACTGTGCCACGGCGTAAAACGCGCCACCGGGATTTGGGCAATACACGCCCGGTATGCGGTTAAGGCCCTGTATGAGCAAATCGCGGCGGCGGGTGTATTCTTCCAGTACCTCGTCAAAATAGCTATCGGGCACGTTTACGGCAGCCTCGGCGGCTATCTGCTCTATAGTGGGCGGGCTCAGGCGGGCCTGTGCAAATTTCAAGGCGGTGGCCATTACCTCCTTGTTGCGCGTTACCAATGCCCCGATGCGGGCACCGCAGGCACTGTAACGCTTGCTGATGGAATCGATGACGATGGCATGCTGGTCGATGCCCTCCAAAGTGAGGATGCTGGTATGCTTCAAACCATCGTAGCAAAACTCGCGGTACACCTCGTCGGCAAACAGGAACAAATCATGTTTCAGCACCAAATCGCGCAGGGCCAGCAGCTCATCCTTGCTGTACAGGTAGCCCGTTGGGTTATTCGGGTTGCAAATAAGGATGGCCTTGGTTCTGGGCGTAATCAGCTTCTCGAACTCGCTTACACCGGGTAGGGCAAAGCCGTTGTCGATATGCGCCGTAATGGGCTTTACCACAATGTTGCCCGCCGTGGCAAAGCCGTTGTAATTGGCATAAAACGGCTCTGGAATGATGATTTCGTCGCCCGCATCCAAGCAACTGAACATACCGAACGTAATGGCCTCCGAGCCGCCGGTGGTTATCATCAAATCCGTGAAATCGACGTTGATACCGTTCTTCTGGTAATAGGTGGCCAACTTGCGGCGGTAGCTTTCGTTGCCGGCGGAGTGGCTGTATTCCAGCACGGGCACATTGAAGTTTCGCACCGCGTCTAGCATTTCGTGCGGGGTGGCAATGTCGGGCTGGCCTATGTTGAGGTGGTAAATCTTGGTTCCGGCCGCTTTGGCTTTCTCTGCATACGGCACCAGCTTTCGGATGGGCGAAGCGGGCATGTTCTTTCCTTTGGACGATATAGCGGGCATGAGACTTTTAGTTACGGGTTACGAGTTGCGGGTTCCTTTGTCTGAAGCGGAATTTACAGAATTAGGGAATTTCAGAATTCAATAACTTGGTAAACATCACAAACTTTCATTGCGATGTCGGCAACTCAATTCTATAATTATTGAATTATGTAAATTCTGTTTCAGACAACAGACAATAAAAAAACTCCGTGGCAAAGTTACCACGGAGTTTTGGCATTTGTTACTGGTTATAGGTTAATAGTTATTGGCCCATTTGCTATTTGCGAGGTTATCGGCTGTCAATCAGTAGGATTGGATACTACCAATAACCAGTAACACATAACCAATAACCCTCTATTGATTCACGATGCTCGGCTTTTTCTGCGGCACGCCGTCGTTGGCGGGGGCCGCCGTTACGTTGCCTTTGATAAAGATGCGCTTGGTGCCTTCGGTAGCGTTGCTGGTAACGGTAATGGCCTTGTTGAACGGCCCGGCGTTGGCAGCGTTAAAAGTTGCTTTGATAACACCGGTTTGTCCCGGTGCAATCGGCTCCTGTGGCCACTCTGGCGTGGTGCAGCCGCAAGAGGGCTTCACGGCGGCGAGGATAAGATCGGTTTTGCCCGTGTTTTTAAACTTAAACTCCACGCTTACGGGCTTGCCCTGCGGTATGTCGCCAAAATCGTGTACCTCGCTCACAAACTGCAATACGGGGGCATTGCCATCCTGTGCCTGTACGCCTAGGGCCAAACCGGCCACCATCAGCAAACTCATTACCAAAGCTTTCATTTATCGTGTTTTTATCGTTTTTACAAAACTAGCCTTTTTTATGGTTCCTTATCGCTGCAATTGTAGCATAGAAAAAGGGTTTCACACATCAAATGTAGGGTTTATCCATTGCAGTTTTTAGCTTAATAATTACCGTTAACCTTTTTTAACGCGGACATTATTTCATTTTAACAAATTGATTTACAATAATTTGCACCAAACGCCCGTATTACCGTTGAACTTTTGATAGATTAATGTTGTAACATTGATTGTGGAGTTGATTAACTTCGCATCACTAAAGCAAACAAAAACAAAGCATTATGAAAAGCATCAAATTTATGGCCCTTGCCCTGTTGGCAGTATTTTCTTTCGGCACCGTAACGGCCCAAACCACCCACACCGTAAACCCGGCCAAGAGCAGCCTGAAATGGCTCGGCAAAAAAGTGACTGGCCAGCACAATGGCACCGTGGACGTAAAGAGCGGCAGCCTTACCGTGAACGGCGAACAGATTACCGGCGGCACTTTCGTGCTGGATATGACCACCATTAAAGTGGACGATATACCGCAAAGCGACAAAGGCAACGCCAGCTTGGTGGGCCACTTGAAATCGGACGATTTCTTCTCGGTGGACAAGCACAAGGAGGCTACCTTTAAAATCACCAAAGTGGAGGCCAAAGCTGGCGAAAACGGTGCCACCCACCAAATTACCGGCGACCTTACTATTAAGGGCATCACCCACAGCATTACTTTCCCTGCCAAGGTTATATTGCAAAATTCGGGCTTCGTGGCCACGGCCAAGTTTACCATCGACCGCACCAAGTGGGACATTAAGTACGGCTCTGCCAGCATTTTCTCCGGCATCGGCGACAAAGCCATCTACGACGATATTGAGTTTGACCTCTACATCACTTCGGCCAAATAAGAAATAGCAGTTAGTTAGTGTGTGCGAACGGCCCTCCTTGCAGCAAGGAGGGCCGTTTGTGCTTTGCGACCACCCCCAACCCCTCCTTTTGCACGCGCCCTTTGCCCACGCGAAGGAGGGGAGTTACCAAGTTTACAACTATAACGAGCTTCAACAATTAATCGGTAATGTTTTGGTATCTCTCCAATTAAGCGGAGAAACCGAAGCTCCCCTCCTTGTTGGGCCATTTTGTGCGTTTGGCTAAGGAAGGGGTCGGGGGTGGTCACACACAAATCACCCCTCCATTTCGTACCGCATCATTTCCGCTACGCACTCCGGGCAATCGGCGGTGATGCCCAAATCGTTGATAAGGCCGTTTTTAAGGCTATATACCCAGCCATGTATCTTGGGAAATTTGCCCTGCTTCCACTCCTCTTGTATAAACGATACTTCGCTCAAAGCCCTTACGCCTTCCATCACGTTCAGTTCCACCAGCCTATCGGCGCGGGCCTGCTCGGTTTCCAGGGCGTTCAGTTGGTCTTGGTGCAGGCGTTGCACGTTTTTGATGTGGCTAAGCCACCCATCGATAAACCCATAGCTCTTTTTGCCCATAGCCGCCAGCACCCCGCCGCAGCCATAGTGCCCGCATACAATGATGTGCTTCACTTTTAGCTGTTTCACGGCATAGTACACCACGCTTAGCAGGTTATAATCAGTTAGCTGCACCACGTTGGCAATGTTGCGGTGTACAAAAATGGCACCGGGCAGCGTACCCGTAATCTGGTTGGCGGGCACACGGCTATCAGAGCAGCCAATCCACAGGTAATCAGGGTTTTGCTGGGCCGATAGTTCTTCGAAGAATTTGGGGTTGATGCGGGTAATGGAGTTTACCCAATTGCGGTTCCCCTCCAGCAACTCATTGGTTTCTGACATAAGGCAGTTTGGTTTTAAGATTCAGGCAGGGGAAAGATAGGAAATAGTTGTGTGGTTGATTCAAAATTGAAAATTGCATACTACCGAACAGCCCATATGCCTTGACAAAACGGATTGAAAACCAATTTTCAATTTTAAATTTTCAATTTTAAATTACCCAACCCGTAACTTTATCAAATGTGGATACCCAAAAACTATCAGGAAAACGACCCCGAGGCGTTGCTGGCATTTATGCGCAGCCACCCGTTTGCGGTAATGGTAACGGGCGAAAAGCTGTTGGGCACGCACCTGCCGTTTGTGGTATCGGTGGAAGAAAACCGCATCGTACTCACCAGCCACATTGCGTTGGAAAACCCTCAGTCCGCATGGATAACGGGGCAGCAGGTGCTCGTTATCTTTAGCGGACCGAACGCCTATATCGCCCCCAGCCTATACAAAAATAAGGTGCAGGTGCCCACGTGGGATTACGTGGCCGTGCATGCTTATGGCAACGTAACGCCGTTGGAAGGCCACGAAGCACAGATGCAGGTGATGGAAAAGACGTTCCAAACCTTTGGGCCGGAATATATGGAGCAGTGGCAAACCCTGCCGCATAAATATCGGGATGAGTTGTTGAAATACATCGTGGCGTTTGAGATTGAGGTAACGGATTTGCAGGGGCAATTTAAATTGAGCCAGAACAAATCGGTGGAAGATAGGGAGCGGATTGTTAAGTGGCTGGAACAGGGCGATAGTTATGCCCAAGAAACGGCGGAGTATATGGCTGGATTAGGATTTTCGGGATCAACGGATTAAGGGATTTTTTGAAATAGGGATAGTCGCTTTTCTCTACAACGGAAACTCGTAACCCGTAACCCTCAACTCGTAACTTAAATTTCCTATCTTCGCCCACGGATTACGATGTTGCAGGTGTCATCCCGCCTAAGGCGGGGGACTTAATAGGGAATCCGGTGCGAATCCGGAGCAATCCCCGTTGCTGTAAGCTCCTTTTACCCAACCCGGCCATATAGCCACTGCCACGCCCCAAGCGCGGTGGGAAGGCGGACCGGGCGGAGCAAGCCAGAAGACCTGCCTGCGCCACATCTTATTCCCGGGCCTTCGGGGAGAAGGGCCCGGAATAGCGGCCCCCTCCGTAGCGGGTGTTCTATTCCCGTATTTTTTACTCCCCATTTCTTTTAACCACTTAAACCTTAAAAGCAATGGGATACCAACATCTCAAACCAACCCTTTTTGTTGCCGCGCTTCTCTTTTTGGCCAACGCCGCCCTAGCGCAAACCCCTTACCTTAAAGAAGTATTCATCCTTAACGGCGGCCAGTACGGCAACCCACAGGAAGACGTGGTGCTTATCGGCGTAGACCCTGCCACTGGTACCACCCGCACCAGCGACACCATCCACACCGAAAGCATCCAAGACCTGCTCATCGACGGCGATTTTGCCTTTGTGGCCGCGCAAGACAGCTTGGTGAAGATTGACCTTTCCGATTTGAGCCGCGTGGCCGCCGTGGCGTTTCCCGGTGCCAGTACCAACGTATTGGCCACCTACCAAAACCAGTTGCTGGTAGCCAACTTCCACAGCCAAACGGACAGCAACCTCTACGTGTTCAACAAAACCACTTTGGCGTTGGAACATATTGTGGGCGGCATTTTGCAAGGGGTAAAAGGTATTGCCATTATCGGCGACACGGCTTACTTGGCCCAAAACCTTACCTCCAGCAGTTGGAGCGACTCGGCCGGGTACCTGGCTTTGGTGTATTTGCCCACTGGCACCTTCGTTAAGAACATACCGGGCGACAACGTATCGGACATAGGCAACCTGTTTGTACACAACGGCAACATTGTGGGTTTGGGCAGCGCGTCCGACAAGCTTACCACCTATAGCCCCGCCAACGGCACGTTGCAGCAAGATGCTTTGGGCATTGACCTGGAAGGAAGCTATGGCAGCAAGCTGCAACTGGTAGGCGATACGCTTTTCGCTATCTTCGGGGGCAAAATAGGCAGTTACAACTTGGCCACCCAAAGCGTTATCAATGCCTCTATTGTAGATACGCTGATAACCGCTTTTGCATACGATACGCTGAACGGTGACTTTTATGTAACCCAAACCGACTACTTCAGCTACACCCGTGGCATCGTGTTCAACAACAACGGCACCGCTATCGATACCTTCCCAGTAGGCTACTCTCCCGAGGTAATCAAATTGCATTATGGCACCTTTGTAGGGGTTGAAGAAATAGCCGTAACCGAATTTACCCTGTACCCGAACCCCACCACGGGCAACCTATGGGTGCGCTTGGACAACAGCGAGACCGCTACCCTGCTGTTGCGCGACTTTACGGGCCGCGTACTACAAACGTTGGATGTAGCTGTCGGCACACCAACTTCCGTTGATTTGAGCAATTTGGCCACCGGCATCTACCTGCTGCAAAGCACAGATGGAAAAACAACGAAAAAAGTGGTGAAGCAGTAATAACCTTACCCACGTCATTGCGAAAGCCAATATAAACTTGGTTTTTGCAATGCACTCCAATGGCTTGAAGCAATCCACTGCCACGAAGCATGGCGTGGGCAAACCGAAGCCGTTTGTTCGCTTCATCACCCCAGGCAGTGGATTGCTTCGGGCCAATTAGGGACAATGCTATCTTTGTAAATCATGTTGGCCCTCGCAATGACGGCAACTTTAATATTATGGTAAAACTGCTATACGCATTACTCCTCCTGCTGCCCCTGATGGCCACGGCCAACAACGTATCCATTTCCAACCTGCAACTGGTGGATGCGCAAACCATCCGCTTCGACGTGGCGTGGGACAATGCTTGGGATTGGGACAGCGTGGCAGAACCGTTCAACCACGATGCGGTGTGGTTTTTTGTGAAAGTACACCACCCCACCCACGTGTGGGCGCATGCGGATGTAAGCACGGTTGTGGGCCACCACACTATCGGTTCGCCCTTGGCTATCGAGACCGTGGCCGATGGAAAGGGCGTGTTTATCCGCAGAAGCGACGGACAGGCGGGCGATGTGGGCGAAACCACGGTTACGCTACGGTTGCAAAGCCCACTGCCCGCAAATGCTTACGGCATCAAGGTGTTGGGGGTGGAGATGGTATACGTGCCCGAAGGACCTTTTTACTTGGGCGACAGCACCAGCAACAACACGCTGGGCCGTGGCAACGACAAGGGTCCCTTGTTAATCGACAGTGAAAACGCCCTTGCCATAGGCAGCGGCCACCAGCAGTTGAGCACGGACAACGATGCGCCGCCGGCGGGCAACATCCCTGCCGCTTTCCCGAAAGGGTATGGCGGGTTTTATTGCATGAAGTACGAGATAAGCCAAGAGCAGTATCGCGATTTTCTCAACTGTCTCACGTTGGCGCAGCAAACCAACCGCACCGCCGCAGCTCCCACGTCGGCCATGGGCACGTTGGCGTTGAGCGGTTTCAGCAGCAACCGAAACGGCATACGCATCGGCACTTCCTCCAACGGAACCGTGCCAGCCGTGTATGTGTGCGACGATAATACCAGCAACCCGCCCAATAGCATCGATGATGGCCAAAACCGCGCCTGCAACTTCCTAAGCTGGAACGATGTGGCCGCTTGGCTCCATTGGGCCGCCCTGCGCCCGATAACGGAACTGGAATTTGAAAAGGTGAACCGTGGTCCTGCTTATCCCGTGGGCGGCGAGCTTGCTTGGGGCACGCCGCTGGTGGTGGATGCCAACACCCTCGCCCACGATGGCCTGCCCAACGAAACCGCCACCGATGCCGTGCCCACGGGCCATGGACTGGCCAGCCACGGCTATGCAGGGCCGCAGGGCAGCTTGCGCTGCGGCTTCGGCGGCAGCGATACCAGCACCCGCCTTACCATAGGCGCGGGGTATTACGGGGCCTTGGAAATGAGCGGCAACCTCTGGGAACTGGTGATAAACACCAATACCACCCAAGGCTTAACCTTTACCGCCGCTGTTGGCGACGGCAATTTAGATGCTAACGGCAATGCCCATACCACCACGTGGCCCGGCACCGACGCACAAGGTGCCGGGCACCGAGGAGGAGGCTGGAACAGCGGCATCCTCGCCGATTTCCGCGACCTTGCCATAAGCGACCGCTTCTACATCGACCTCGCTCCCACGCAACGCAGGAACACGGGCGGCGGAAGAGGAGGGAGATAAATAAAAGACGAGAAATGAGAAATGAGAAATGAGAAACAAAGAATAACGAACGCCATTGCGACCATTGTTTCCGTCATTGCGAGGGCCAGCATAATCTCGCGGCTCCTAGTGTATTCTCATGGCCCGAAGCAATCTTCCGAGAGGGGAGGTGAAGTGAATAAGCCGTTGCGGTTGGCTCACATTATGCTTCGCAGCAGGGGATTGCTTCGGGCTATTGAAATAGGTCGGAAACATCAAGACCATGTTAGCCCTCGCAATGACGGATGGGCATTACGACTCCTATTTGTTTCCTATTTCCTATTTCATATTTCACATCCAGCATTTGCCCAGTCCCCTTACACGGGCGGCCCCGGCGACGGCCACGCCATGGGCGAGTTGGTGCTACGGCCTGTATCGGTAGGCGAACTATCGGCAACCAATGGTTATACTATCTACCCTTCCTTGGCCAAACCGAACCAAACTGTTTACATCACGGCGCCCGCCGCCGGGGAGTTTGTGTTGGTGGATATAACAGGCCGCACCGTTATCCATCAAAACCTTGCCCAACCGGCAAAGCAATTCCCTGTTACTGTTACCCAACCGGGTTCTTATATCGGCATCCTCCGTACTGCGGAGGGCACGTTTACCCAAAAGATTATGGTGATTGAATGAGGCTTTTGCTGCTCCATATAATGCTATTGATAGCGGTTACTGCCTTCGGGCAAGAGCCGTTGGACAGCGTGCAGCGGATTGATACGGTTGCTGTAAATAGTAGCCGCGTAGAAATCATACCTTATGTTACTGCATATCAAAATCAGCAATTAGATTCTGCTGATAAGATCTATTATCAAAATACAACCCTAGGCGAAGTATTACAGGAAAATACTGGTATTTACATCAAATCTTATGGTGCTGGGGCTTTGGCTACAACTGGCTTTAGAGGTATGGGGGCATCACAAACCAAAGTGTTGTGGAATAACATTCCTATGAACTCCGGCATGAATGGAACCATCGACTTAACTAATCTTCCAGTGGCATTGTTTGAGGATGTTTCCGTAACCTTTGGTGGTAGTAGCCTTGTTTCGGCAAGTGGGAGTTTTGGTGGCAGTATTGCCTTGGGCAGTATAACACCACCTTTTCAGTCTTCATTAAAATTAATGGCTGGCTATGAGGGCGGTAGTTTTGGAGAACACAACGCGATAGTAAAGCTGATAGGCGGAAATAAAAAAATACAAGCCAAGTCGGGCTTTATTTATCAACGGTCGGAAAATAATTTTTCATTTAAAAACACAACACTATTTGGTGAGCCAATTCAGCGGCAAGAACATGCAGAATTCAATCAATATGCAGCCATGCTGGAAGTTTATACTTTATCGGGCTTTAGTAAATTTTTCTTTCAGTCATTTACCTCTAAAACTGAAAGAAACATACCACCCACCATGTTATCAGCCAATTCGTTCCAATCTCAGTATGATTGGTTGGCTATTGGTCGTTTTGGCTGGGGCGCAACATTAAAAAAACAGAACCTTCTCAATGCCTCCATGACATATAAATTTGACGAGATTAATTTTACTTCCGTCCTACCCAGTATCGACTCCAGGAGTCAGACCCACAACATAACCACTCGGGCAAACCATATTAAATCGTTTAATAAAGGCATCATACTTAACAGCAGCGTGGAGCACACTAGCCAATGGGCAATGACCAATAATTTTGTTGGTATTAAGCACATGCCATTAACCGCAGTCTCCACAAGTCTACAACAGCCGTTTATAAAGAACAAACTCGTTTTGTTATTAATCCTTAGGCAAGAACTTATTTACAACCAGCTTTCCCCTTTTTTACCATCGCTAAGTATTCGCTATGCCCCATTAAAAAAATACCACCTCTACGGCTACACCAACCTCTTCCGCAACTACCGCTACCCTACCCTAAACGACCGCTACTGGAGCGTGGGCGGCAACCCCGATTTGCAGCAGGAGAAAGGCTGGGGAGCTGAAGGAAAGATTGGCTACGACAAAGCTTTCGAAAAAGGGTTGAAACTGGAAAGCAGCATCAACGGCTATTATCTCGACGTGCAAAACTGGATACTCTGGCTGCCCGAAAGCAGCACGGGCATTTGGACACCGGAGAACGTACGCCGCGTGAAATCGCGCGGGGTGGAGATGCTGGTAAAGCTGGACGGCAAAAAGAACGACTGGACGTACCGCTTCACGGCCAACTACCATTTCAACAAGGCCACCAACGAAACCGGGGGCGGCAACCAAGGGGCTTCCACGGGCAAGGTATTGATATACACGCCACAGCAATTGGGCAACGTGTCGGCCACGGCGGGCTATAAAGGCTATTACATACAATACCGCCAACACTTGTGCGGCAAGCGTTTCATTACCAGCGACAACAGCCAATCGCGAAGGATGCACCAGGCTCGTTCGCGGGTGCCGTTGGCCGACAGGGTCAGGAACGCGCCCAACGCGGCCATCACCTGGTCCGCACTCACGGCGTGGG
>CAYYZT010000033.1:1601-2234 GCA_964476015.1 uncultured Chitinophaga sp. | reverse complement strand
TTGTACGTAGCCGCCGAAAACCTGTGGAACGCCCAATACCAAAACATCGCTTGGCGGCCCATGCCGGGGAGGAGTTTTAGCGGGGGGATTCGATACGAATTCAAAATTGAAAATTCAAAATTGAAAAATTGAGGAAGAGGACGAGAAATTTGAAATTCAAAATTCAAAATTCAAGATTGGAACAAGGTTTCGGTCTAAGCAACTTTTTGTTATCGAAAAACACACTCTCAATTTTAAATTTTAAATCTTTAATTTTTAATTACATACTGGCTTTTGCTTTTGCTGGCTGCTCCCCCGCCGACCCCCTCGACGAAATAACCGACCTGCCCATACCCAGCGGGGCGGTGATGGTATTGAACGAGGGCAACTACACGTATGGCAATGCCTCGGTGAGCTATCACAACCCTGCCACGGGCAACGTGTTCGAGGATATTTTCCTTAGCCAGAACAGCCGCCCCTTGGGCGATGTAGCACACAGCATGGTGGGCGCAAACGGCTATGGCTACGTGGTGGTGAACAACAGCAACAAGATAGAGGTGGTGGATTTGGTGGATTTTAAAAACGTAGCCACGATTACGGGCCTTACCTCGCCGCGCTATATCCTGCCCTTGGGCGATGGGCGGGCCTACGTGA
>CAYYZT010000033.1:0-1591 GCA_964476015.1 uncultured Chitinophaga sp. | reverse complement strand
AAAACTAACCATCATCAGCCTTTCCAGCAATACCAAAACGGGCGATATACCCCTGCCCGGCTGGACGGAGCAGATGGTGCTGGCCGAAGGAAAAGTTTTCGTGGCCAATTACGACAGCCAGCGCGTGGAAATCATTAATCCTGTTACCAATGCTAAAACCAACCACATAGCCGTAAATGGCCACCCGATGGAAATGGCCGTGGACGGCGGCGGCAACGTGTGGGTGCTGGGCCAAAAGGAAGGCAGCACCGCCGCAGTGCTTACCCGCATCAACCCCGTTACGGAAACCGTGGGGTTGGCCCTGCCTTTCTCTATCAGTGCCGCCCCTACCGATTTGATGGTGGACCCATCAGGCAACAGCCTGTATTTTATCAATACCGATGGCATCTATCGTATGTTCGCGGGCGACAACTCCCTGCCCACCACGCCCATCATCCCCAAAAGCGGTCGAAACTATTACGCCATCGGCATTACGCCGGACGGCAACCAACTTTACGCCAGCGATGCCTTGGATTTTAACCAGCGCAGCGACATCTACGTTTTTTCACTCCAAACCCTGCAACAGTCCCACACTTTCAAGGCTGGCATCATCAGCGGCGAGTTTTATTTTTATGATTGATTGCCTTAGAATGGTATGGTACATAACGCTATCTTCGTAGTAGGAGGAGGATAGCGTTCTATGGGCAAGGAAAAAGTTAAAGCATTTCAACAAAAAATTTTGGATGGCGTAGCCCTTGCTACCCAACGGATGATTGAGGAGAAGAAGAAAGCAGATGCTAGCTTAGCTGTTTTCCGTGATGGAAAGGTGCAAATAATCAAAGCCCGCGACATCGATACCGATCACGCCAACCTGTAACCAATGTCACCCTGAGCGTAGCCGAAGGGCGTAACTCGCAACCCGTAACCAAACCAAATGGCCAAACAGCCCATCATATTTGCCATCGACGACGACCCGGCCGTACTAAAAGCCGTGGTGCGCGACCTGCGCAACCGCTACCGAAAAGATTACCGCATCCTCAGCACCGAGCTGCCGCAGGAGGCGTTGGACTCCCTTGCCGAGCTAAAGAACAAGAACGAAACAGTGGCCATGTTCCTGAGCGACCAACGCATGCCGGAAATGTTGGGCGTGGACTTCTTGGAAAAGGCCAAAAAGACCTTTCCCGCTGCCAAGCGGGTGCTGCTTACGGCTTATTCCGACATTGATGCCGCCATCAAGGCCATCAACGAGGTGCAATTGGATTATTACCTCACCAAACCTTGGGACCCCCCGGAGGAAAAGCTTTACCCCATATTAGACGATCTGCTGGAAACGTGGCAAAGCGAGTACCGCCCCGATTTTGACGGCATCAAGTTGCTGGGCTACCAGTTTTCACCGAAATCGCACACCATCAAGGATTTTTTGAGTGCCAACCTCATACCTTACCAGTGGCTGGATGTGGAATCGAACCCGAAAGCCAAGGAGATATTGCAACGCAACAACTTGGTTGAAAAGGATTTGCCCGCGGTATTGTTTGCCGATGGCCACGTGGTGGCAAACCCTGACTTGAGCGACATTGCGGACAGAATAGGCATGAAGCCCAAAGCCACGCAA
>CAYYZT010000032.1:8171-16754 GCA_964476015.1 uncultured Chitinophaga sp. | reverse complement strand
CCTGTACCCATCCCTGCCAACCAACTGGCCGAGGCACAGGACATGGCCCGCAAAGTAACCGAGGCGTTAACCGGCCAAGGTATTTGGGGTGTGGAGTTCTTTTTGGGGGAAGACGGAGTGTGTTTTTCCGAGCTGTCGCCACGCCCGCACGATACGGGCATGGTAACGCTGGCCGGAACCCAAAACTTCAACGAATTTGAGCTGCACTTGCGCGCCGTGTTGGGCTTGCCCATACCCGCCATAGAGTTGGTAAGGGCGGGTGCCAGTGCAGTAGTTTTGGCCAGCCAGGAAGGCAGTAGGCCTACTTACACTGGGCTGGAGCAAGCGGCCGCTTATCCGCAAACCGATTTTCGCATCTTTGGAAAACCAACTACCCGCCCATATAGGCGTATGGCGGTAGGCTTGGCTTATGGCGAGCCTTCGGCAAGTTTGGAAGAGCTAAGAAAACGGGCAAAAGCCGTTGCCGATAGCATCGGCATAGAGCATTCGGCGTAGCTATTTTTTATCCTTTTTGTTCTTTTTCTTCCCGTCTTTCTTCTTGCTGTTTCCGCCGTTTTCCATGGCCTTCTTCTCCTTCTTGCTTTTGGTTTGCACCTTGCCCTTGCTGGTAACGGTAATGTCGATAGGATCGGCCTTGCCCTCTGCATCCACAAACTTGGCAAGGATGCGCATGTCAAAGCCTACCTCGTTGCGCTTTACCAAAAGCTGCCAAATGGTTCGTAACGCTTTTAGCTCGTGTACCTCGGCGGTAACGTCGATGATGGTAATGTCTTTGGGTTTGATATGTATCGTTTCTGGATGGTGGATTTCGCCTTTGAACAAATCCTCGAACTCCATATACAGGTGCAGGTCTTTTAGGGTAAGCTCAAAAGCATTGTTGTTGGTCAATTGTAGCGTTACATCCACAATGGGGTCGTTGAAACTGAATTTCGCCACATCTACGTTCAACAGTTTTACCTCCGGCGGGTCGGGTGGCGGCATACGGCGCACTACTTCTATGGGCACGTCTATCCTGTCCACAATCGGCCATTGGTAGTGTGCCACAAAGCGTATGATAAGGCTGGTGGAATCTTGGCCCTTCAATGTTCTGATGGCTGTGCGCAGCACGGTTTTATCGATGCTGGCGGGCAACAGAATGGAATCAAACTCTTCCCCAGTTCTCACGCTGTCCAACCTGATAGCTCCCGTTACAAACTGAAACGTGTCGAAATTCACGGTATAGCTAATGCTATCCAACAGCCTATGGAAAGGAGCTTCCTTGCGTATGGCGATGTCGATACCCAAGTCAATGTTTTTCTCGCCGAGGTTTACCTGCACGGTACTCACGCGAATCAAATCCTTGTTGAACTTGGCGATGATAATGGCAGGGTATAACAGAAAGACGGCAAGCACCCCCAATACCACCCCGAATATAATTCCCAAAATAATCCTGCGCTTACTCATGTTGATGTGTTTGTGCGCTTGCCAAGGCAAAGCAAATGCCATTATTTTTGGTTGCGCTTTTCCTTTTTCGGCTTTTTGGGTTCGATGGCATTTTCTTCATAACGCTTCTTGATGCGCATACTGCCTTCGGTATCGATATTGATGTCGATGGGATCGAAACGGCCAGTTTCATCCAAGTAAACCATTTGGGCCTTCATGTCGAAATTAATGGTATCCCGTTTCACCAATATCTGCCATAGGGCTTTTACTGGCTTCAGTTCCCTTATTTTGGCCGTGATGGTCATTTCCATGGTATCCATGGGGTCTATTTCCAACACGCCGGGGTGCAGGATGTCGCCATTAAACAAATCCTCGAAATCCATGTACAAACTCAAATCCTTGATGGCCATACCGAAATCGTTTTCGTTAATCAGGCGCAGGGTTACGTCTATCACTGGCTCATCAAAGCTAAACTTTTGCACATCAAGCGCCACCAGTTTTATTTGCGGCACCACAGGCGGGCGCATGCGCATGGTTACCTCCATAGGTATGTCCACACGGCCAACTATGGGCCAATGGTAGTGTGCCGTAAACCTTGTTATCAGCTCGGTGCTGTCGTGTCCTTTCAACGATTCCAGCGCAGTGAATAGCGTTTTCGTTGCAATTGTAACGGGGATGTTGATTGAATCGAACTCATCGCCCTTGCGTACTTTGTTAAAGTTGTTCGCGCCCTTTACAAATTGAAACGTATCGAAGCTTACCGTATAGCTAATACTGTCCAGCAAAGCATGTAACGGTGTTTGTTTTCGCACGGCCAAGTCGGTGGAGATGTCAATGTTTTCTTTGCCAATGGCCACATCCACGTTGGCGATGCGAATCAAATCCGTTTCAAATTTGGCAATGATGATGGCCGGATACAAAATAAGTGCGGCTAAAATAGCTAGAAACAAGCCAACGATACTGCCGATGATAATCCTTCTTCTCTTACGTTTTTCCATGAGCGTGGTGGTTTGGGATAAATAGAGGCAAAGCGAGTGCCAAGGCAAGGTATTATCGAACAAAGTTTGATGAAAGGGCTTAGTTTGTTATATTTATCCAAAATCGACGAAAAGATGAACGCAGAAGCCGGAACCACACCGAACAACCTCCATACCGAAAAACCTTGGTTGAAAAGCTATCCTACGGGCGTATCCCACGAGATTAACCCGGACAAGTACCGTAACATTGTGGAGCTTTTTGACGAAAGCGTAAAACAATTTGCCAACAACGAGGCTTTCGTACATATGGATGTGGTGCTCACCTATAAAGAGTTGGACAAGCTGAGCGACCATTTTGCGGCCTACCTTACCAATGTTGTCGGCCTTAAAAAAGGCGACAGGATAGCGATACAAATGCCCAACATGCTGCAATTTCCCGTGGCCATGTTCGGTGCGTTGAAGGCAGGGCTTACAGTGGTGAATACCAACCCGCTGTACACGCCCAAAGAAATGAAGCATCAGTTTAACGACTCCGGTGCAGTGGCCATCGTTATACTCGCCAATTTTGCCCACAGTTTGGAGCAAATCATCAAGGACACGTCCATCAAAACCGTTATAGTTACCGAAATAGGCGACCTTTTCCCCGGCTTGAAAAAGCACATCGTAAACTTGGTGGTGAAGTATGTAAAGAAGATGGTGCCGGCCTACAACCTGCCGGGCGCCATACCCTTTAACTCCACTTTAAAAGAAGGTGCCAAGCACAAACTGGTGCGCCCCACCGTGGCCAACACCGATACGGCTTTCTTGCAGTACACGGGCGGCACCACGGGCGTATCCAAAGGGGCCACGCTAAGCCATCGCAATATCATAGCCAATATGGAGCAGATATTTGGTTGGGTGGGAACGGCTTTCGTGCCGGGCAAGGAGATTGTAATTACCGCACTGCCGCTGTACCATATTTTTGCCTTAACGGTAAACTGTTTGGCTATTTTTAAAGTGGGCGGAAAAAACGTGCTCATTACCAACCCGCGCGATATGCCGGCATTTATGAAGGATTTGAAAAAATATCCTTTTACGGTTTTTACGGGCGTGAACACGCTGTTTAACGGATTGATGAACCAGCCCGACTTCAAGGAAATAGACTTTAGCCACTTGCGCATGAGCCTTGGCGGCGGCATGGCCGTGCAAGATGCCGTGGCCGTGCGTTGGAAGGAACTGACGGGCAATGCGCTTTTGGAAGCCTATGGCCTTTCGGAAACCAGCCCCGGCCTTACGGCCAACCCGGTGGATGGGTCGCACAAGCTGGGCTATATCGGTTTGCCGATACCGAGCACGGATATCGCCATTGCCGACGACGAGGGCAATTTCTTGCCAGCGGGAGAGCGCGGCGAAATCTGGGCCAAAGGGCCGCAGGTAATGAGCGGCTATTGGAACAAACCCGACGAAACGGCTAACGTGTTCCACAACGGGTGGTTCAAGACGGGCGACATCGGTATCATGGATGAGGAAGGTTTCTTCAAGATAGTGGACCGCAAGAAGGAAATGGTGCTGGTATCGGGTTTCAACGTATATCCCAGCGAAGTGGAGAACGTTATCGCCTCGCACCCTAAAGTGGCCGAAGTGGGCGTGATTGGCGTGCCGGATGATAGGACTACGGAGGCCGTGAAAGCCTTTGTGGTAAAGAAGGACGACAGCTTGACGGCCGAAGAGGTGATAGCGCACTGCAAACAGGGCCTTACCGCTTACAAGTGCCCCAAGCATGTGGAGTTCAAAACCGAACTGCCCAAAACTCCTGTGGGCAAAATACTGCGCAGGGCATTGAAAGAAGAAGACGAGGCTAAAAGGAAAGGGTAGATTTGGTTATTGGTTATTGGTATGTTCCCTAATCACTAAAACAAACCCACCATCCGTGTACCGTCGACTGTGGACCATCGACCATGGACTATTTTCCCTATCTTTGCGCTTTGTTTTCAACTGATTTGCCCCTCACAATGAACAAACTGCATACTATTGATACCGCCCTTACGGAAATGTTGGGCATCCGCTACCCGATTATCATGGCCCCGATGTTTTTGGTTTCCAATGCGGCCATGACTATTGAGGCTATCAATGCGGGTGCCACGGGTTCCATCCCGGCACTCAACTACCGTACCGACAAGGAGTTCCGCAATGCGCTGAAGCAGATACGCGACAACAGCAACGGGCCTATCGGTATCAATATCATTGCCAATAAATCCAACATCAAGCTACAGGAGCACCTGCGCACCTGCGTGGATATGCACGTGGATTATATCATTACTTCTTTAGGTAGCCCCGAAGAGATTATTAAAGTGTGCAAGCCCGAGGGCATCAAGGTATTTTGCGACGTGGTGGACGAGAAGTTTGCCAAGAAAGTGGAAAACATGGGTGCCGATGCCTTGATTGCCGTAAACTCCGGTGCGGGCGGCCACGCCGGGCCCCTCACCTCGGATGTGCTGATACCGCGTTTGCTGGACGCTTGCAATATTCCCGTTATCAATGCCGGGGAAGTGGGCAAAGGCGAACATTTGCTAAAGGTTTTGGAGCGTGGTGCTTGTGGTGCCTCCATCGGCAGTTTGTTTATTGCCACGTATGAAGCCGAGGTAAGCCAAGAATACAAGCAGGCCTGCGTGGATTACGGTGCCAAGGACATCGTGTTCACCAATAAGATTAGCGGTACGCCTTGTACGGTTATCAATACGCCTTACGTGCAGAAAATAGGTACCCAGCAGAACTGGCTGGAGGCCATGCTTTCCAAAAACAAGAGCCTGAAAAAGTATGTGAAGCTGCTTACTTTTTACAAAGGCATGAAAGCCGTGGAAAAAGCGGCCTTTAGCGCTACTTACAAAACCGTATGGTGTGCCGGGCCAACTATTGAGCACGTACACGCCATACGCCACGTAAAAGAAATCATCCAAGGCTTGGTAAGCGAGTACGAAGTGGCCCTAAAAGCCAAGCAAAACCAAGAGGTAGAGGCATAGCCGCTATTGCACCATATCTATAATTTGCTGTACCGTTTCGGGCTTTTCCCAGTCCAACGGGTTGGTTTGTTTGAATTTCAATCCTCCTTGCCTATCAAATACGTAGTGCGTGGGAATGGTATGCACGCCCAATGCCTCGCGGCTGGTAAGGCTCCGTAGGTAAGTAATGCCTGATGGGTTTTTATCCATAAACTTGTTGATGAGCGGCACCTCTTCGTCGCTTACGTGTATCAATACAAATCCGGCCTGCTCCAACTGGGTTCTCGCGGCTTCCATAGCCGGTATTTCTTGATGGCAGGGGCCGCACCAAGTGGCAAAAAACGTGAGCAGTATGTGTTTGCCCGCATATGCCGATAGGGTAGTGGGACTGCCGTCCAACGTAACCAGTTCCAGCTTATGCATGTCCAGCTCCGGTGCCACACGGTATTTCACATATTGTCTTATAGCCAATACCAGTAACAAGGAGGCGATTACTCCCCTAACAATCCATTTATTGCGGGTGGTGTTCATGGTCGTAAAGATAACGAATGGGCCATGGAAGATGGGTTACAACCGCAAACTCTATTTCTTGTTAAAGTTATAAATAGCGTAAGTTCGTGGTACAAAAGGCAAATTACTAATGGTTTTTCCTGGTAACTTAAAGCAACGGCCGTGGCTCACTTATTCGGTGATGGCAGTATGCATAGCTATTTTTTTATGCTTAAACCTCTTCGCTACAAACTGGCAACAGTATAACCGGTTTGGCCTCTACTCCATAAACGACCTGCGTGATGGATATTATTGGGCCATCATTACAAACAATTTCGCCCATTTGGAATGGTGGCACTTGCTTTTCAATATGTACTGGCTGGGTGTTTTTGGCGTACAGATAGAAACGGTGGCGGGCCGAAAGGCTTTTTTATTGCTGGTAGTTGCTACGGCGTTGGCCGCATCGGCATTTCAAGTGTTGCTTGCCGACGAAATAGGACTGGGTTTTTCCGGTGTGGGATATGGCATGTTCGGGTTTCTATGGATACAAGCGCGGTATGGCGAACCGGGAAAGTTTACTATGGAAAAAGGCCAGATTAATCTATTTGTGGCGTGGTTTTTCATTTGTATACTGCTCACCAAATATGAAGTATTGAACGTAGCAAACGCCGCACACTTTGGCGGCTTTGTAGCGGGCGCAGCTTTTGCCTTTGTTCAAGTAAAAAGAAGCAAGCCGCTGGGCGCAGTAAGTGCGTTTTTATTGATTGCCGTATCCGTGCCTTGTTTTTGGGCACCATGGAGCATTTCCACTATGGAGCAAAATGCATTGGCGTTGCACCAACGCGGCCAATACAACGCTGCAAAGCAACTTTATGCAAAAATATTGGCGCGCGAACCGCAGAACGATTTCGCCATTACCAACAAAAACAATATTGAGATATACGAGCTATCGGAAGCAGCCACTTATGCTATGTTGAAAGCTGAATACAAAAGAATGGATAGCTTGTTGAATCAAATCTTGCTCATCGATACGGTTAATGAATGGGCCTTGCAGCAGAAAAGGCTATTGCCCCAACTCCAAAACGTGCAATACCAAATAATACCAGACGAGTAAGTATGGAAAATAAGAAGGCCGCCAAAAATTGGCGGCCTTCGGCATATATTTCTAGTCTCTAGTTACTATTCGCTAGTCGCTTCAAAAAAACTACTTGTTCCTCAGCTCCTCAAACGTTTTGGCGGCATCGAATTTTTTGGCATCCTTACCCACGCGGAGGATGGTCACTTTTTCGATTTTATCGCCCTGTACAATAGCATTCACCACCTCTTGGCCTGTAATTACATGGCCGAACACGGTGTGCTTGCCATCTAACCAAGGGGTAGGCACATGGGTGATGAAAAACTGGCTGCCGTTGGTGGTTTTGCCGGCATTGGCCATGGAGAGTATGCCAGGGCCTTTGTGCTTCAGCGTGTCCACAATCTCGTCTTTAAACTTATAGCCAGGGCCGCCCATGCCGCTGCCCAGCGGATCGCCGCCCTGTATCATAAAGTTCGGTATCACGCGGTGGAATATGAGGCCATCGTAAAACGGCGTGCCCAACGGCTTCGCATCGTTTTTGATTTTGCCTTCGGCCAAACCTACAAAGTTGGCCACCGTAAGTGGTGTGGCTTGGTATTCCAACTTCAGCAAAATAGTGCCCTTGCTGGTTTTTAGCTCGGCGTACAGGCCATCGGCCAAGTCTTTGTTTTGTGCCATAACGGATAGATTCATCAACACCATCAGCACTAGGCCGAACATGCGTACAGGATTTTTCATGTGGTTGAAATTGTTTTAGGGAAGCAAATATAATCAATACCAAATACCGATGCGGTTGGCTGGCCCATCGAACCCGCCCACCATACCTCCGGGGCGATAACGCTGGTAAGGGTCGTTGCCACGGTGTATTTGCACTTCGGCACCGATGGCCGTTTTGCCATTGGGCTTGTACCAAAAGCCCGCCGCGCCGCCAAACGAGTGCAGGTTGTAAGTTTGTGGGTTAAGCCCCGGATATTGTATGGCCGACGTGCTGGCGAAAACCCTGCCCGTAAGGGTCAGCTTTTCGTTTACGTCGTATTCGCCTTGGGCATACATAAAGGTTTGCACCTTGGGCCGCAATACCATTATGCTGCCGCCGCTTTCGCCATTGCCGTAAGTCCACGGATTGTTGAGGCTGTTATATTGTATGCCCACACCGCCCCGCAGCCGGAACTTATCGGAAACCTGATACGAAAGGGTAGGGGCGATAAAGTGGCCCATTGCTGCATCCTGCCCGCGCGAGAAAGCAACGCTGGTGCCCATGCTCACGCCGAAATGTATACGGTCTTTAGGCTGGGGCTTTAACTGCACGCCCTCTTTGGGGAAGGTAATGGTATCGTTGTCGCCATAACCCTTGCTTTGCGCGTGGGCCACTATGGCGGTGCCCGCTAAAACCAATAAGAGTATGAGTAAAGGCTTTTTCATAGGCTGCGTTGCAGTAATTATTCAAAGATAACGCTTTTGCAAAAAGTTTGTTGTGGGGCAAAAGTGAAGAGACGTTAAAATGCCCGTGGGCCAATTAAAATGCCGTTAAATATTGCCTTGCGGTTTTCCGAAGGCGGTAGTAAGATGCTAATTTTGGCACCATTATTGGTTTTGGCACACCCGCATGAACAAACTACTGCTTGTATTTATTTCCCTTTTC
>CAYYZT010000032.1:5769-8161 GCA_964476015.1 uncultured Chitinophaga sp. | reverse complement strand
CGGTTCTACTTGCATGGCACTGGGCCAAGTGCAGATAAGCGGAATAGTGCTTGATGGCATTGATAGTTTGCCGCTGCCATCAGCGCACGTAAAGGTACTCAGCCTGCCAGATTCGGCCATGATCGGTACGGGCACCGATTTCGATGGGGAGTTCACGCTATCCGTAAAGCCCAATAGCGAAATCGAGATTACCGTTTCCTTTATCAGTTTCGAGCCCTATAGGCAAATCATCAAGGTAAAACAATCGCCTATTAATTTGGGCACCATTGTTTTGGAAGAATCGAGCACGCAGTTGGAAGGCGTGGAGGTGGTAGTGGAAAGGGTTTCGGTAACCCAGTCGGGCGATACATCGGCATACAATGCGGAAGCCTTTAAAACCAACCCCGATGCTACTACTGAAGAGTTGGTGACCAAAATGCCGGGCGTGCAGATAATTGATGGCAAAGTGCAGGTGCAGGGCGAAGAAGTGAAGCAGATATTGGTAGATGGCAAGCCATACTTTGGCGACAACCCCAACGCGGTACTGAAAAACCTGCCGGCCAACTTTGTGGACAAGGTGCAGGTGTACAACCAACTGAGCGACCAGGCCAAGTTTACGGGCTTTGACGACGGCAGTGCCACCAAGGTAATCAACATCATTACAAAGCCCGAGAAGCGAAACGGCCAGTTTGGCAAATTTTATGGCGGCTACGGATACAATAATAAGTACAATGCCGGGGCCAT
This sequence comes from uncultured Chitinophaga sp., assembly GCA_964476015.1. Classification (GTDB taxonomy): domain Bacteria; phylum Bacteroidota; class Bacteroidia; order Chitinophagales; family CAIOSU01; genus CAIOSU01. The sequence goes on along the minus strand of CAYYZT010000032.1, from coordinate 7,438 downwards.
GGTAAACCTGTTTAACAACAACAGGCGTATTACCTTGCTGGGCCAATCCAACAACATCAACGAGCAGAACTTTTCTACCGAGGATTTGCTGGGCGTAACAGGCGGCGGCGATAGGCGAGGGGGCAATAGAAGCAGTTTCAATAGCGGCAACTTTATGGTAAACAGCCGCGAAGGCATTACCACTACTCATGCTTTTGGCCTTAATTATACCGATAAGTGGGGCGAAAAGGTAGAGGTTTCCGGCAGCTATTTCTTCAATCATGGCAACAACGAGGCAAGAAAAATTCTGCAAAGGGAATATGTGCTTGCCTCTGATTCGGGGTTGCTGTACAACGAAAACAGCATTACCAACAGCCGCAACCAAAACCACCAGTTCAACTTTAGGCTCAATTACGAAATAGACTCCAACAACACGTTGCTTATACAGCCCAAGCTATCGGTACAGCAAAACCATGGCAACAGCAATTTCTACGGAGCTTTTACCAATGCCAAGGGGCTGCGAAACGATACCCGCAACCATTATGAATCCGACTTGTTGGGGATAAACTTCTCCAACAGTATTTTATATAGGCACCGCTTTGCCAAAAAAGGCAGAACGCTATCCGTTTCTTTCAACCATGGCAATACTGTTAACCACAGCGAGAGCGATCTGGCTGCTGCAAACGGCTATTATCTAGATGCGTTTACCACGGACTCCATCAACCAAAGCACCGATGCATTGGGCAGCGGTTGGAGCCTTGGCAACAGCACCGCGTACACCGAGCCGGCAGGCAAACACGGGCAGTTGCTGTTTCGCCACGAAACACACTTTACCCACGACAACAACGAGCGCAACACCCTATCGTACAACAGTGCTACTGGCGAGTTTACGGAGCGCGACCCCGAACTGAGCAGCGAGTTTACCAACTATTATCTCTCCCAAAGGGCGGGGGCGGGGTATATGCTCAACAAGAACAAGTCGCAACTAACGGCCAACATCAACTACCAATGGGCGCACCTCAACAGCGAACAGTCTTTTCCTGTGGTACAGCATTTTGGCCGCTCGTTCCATACCGTGCTGCCTGATTTGAAGTACAAATACAGCTTCGCTAAAGCGAAAAACCTAGAGTTTAACTACCGCACCCTTACCCGTGCCCCAAGTATAAGCCAGTTGCAAAACGTGCTGAACAACAACAACCCATTGCAACTGAGCATCGGCAATCCGGAGCTTAGGCAGCAATATCAGCATAGCGTAAGCGGGCGGTACAATACCGCTAATACAGACAAGGGCACTTCGTTTTTCGCCAGCCTTAGCGCAACCACCATACAGCGCATTATTACCAATGCCAGCTATATCTCCAGTACCGATACGGTTATCAATGGCATAGCCCTTGCGCCGGGCGTGCAGCTTTCTATGCCCGTAAATTTGGACGGGTATTTTAGCATATCGGGCAACGCCAACTACAGCCTGCCCGTAAAGCCGCTCAAATCAAAACTCAGCGTGAGCCTCAGCTCGGGTTTTACCCGCAGGCCGGGCGTGGTAAACAGTTTGCTCAACTACTCCAATACCCCTACGGTGGGCTTGGGCTTGGTGCTGGGCAGCAACATTAGCCAAGCGGTGGATTTTACCATCACTTCCCGCTCCAACATGTCGTTTGTAAGCAACAGTATCCAAACCCAGTTGAACACC
>CAYYZT010000032.1:0-5759 GCA_964476015.1 uncultured Chitinophaga sp. | reverse complement strand
CACCCGTTATTTTACGCAGTTTACCAGCGGCAAAATTACCGTGTCGTTCTGGAAAGGCATGGTGGCGCAAACGGAGGTACGGCACAATTTCTCGGCGGGTTTGCAGGGCGGCTTCAACCAAAACTTCGTGCTGTGGAACGCCTCCGTAGCCAAGAAATTCCTGAAAGACAACCGTGGCGAACTGCGCCTTACGGTGTACGACATCCTCAACCAGAACAACAGCATCCGCCGCCACGTAACCGAGCTGTACATTGAAGACAGCCAAACCAACGTGCTGAACCGATACGTAATGCTTACGTTTACCTATAATTTGCAGCATTTCAAGAAGGTGTGATAGTGCGGCACTATATCGCTTTATACAGATGTAGGTTTGTTACCCCAAAGCCCATTTTCTCCCAAAAGCCTTTGGCAAGCACATTTTGGGCATGCACGGTGGTTTCGGCTAAGGTTACGCCTTTTTCTTTTGCCCAAGTTACTGTTTCGGAAACCAGTGCTTCTCCCACCCCTTTGCCTCTGCATTGTTGGCATACGGCAATATCCTGTATGCTAAGTTTATGTGCCGACTTAAATATTGGTGGCATGCTTGCTATACGCGATAGCGAGAACCCTTTTATTGCAGCCATTTCCTCGAAAACCAAAACGTGATAGTTGCTATTGTCTAAAATAGAAGCAAGGTGGTTCTTGAAAGAATCGTTCTCAGGGCTGTAATTTATCAGTATTGGCTCAAACTGCAAGTGCAGGGCCATATATTCATGGTATAAATGCAGAATAGAGTCAATGTCAGTAGCGGTGGCTTTTCGTATCACTGTAATGGTTTTATATAAAGTTACTGTTTGTGGAATTGAAAAGGATTATTTCACATTTTCTTCCTACATCGTACTTTGTACATTGTACTTCGTACATCAAGGCAAATTCCCTATCTTGGCACTTCTCAAAAAACAAGAATGGCCTTTAGCAAAAACATCGTTTTCGTGGATGGGGTGCGTACCCCGTTTCTGCGTAGCAATACGGATTATAACGACTTGATGTCGTACCAACTGGGCAGTTTCGCCATCAAGGGGCTGCTGGATAAAACAGGCATAGACCCGAATAAGGTGGACCGCGTGATTATGGGCACCACCATCAGCAACGTAAAAACGGGCAACGTGGCCCGCGAAGCGGCACTGTCCGCCGGGTTGCCGAATAAGGTGGCTTGCCATACGGTTACCCAAGCCTGCATCAGTGCCAACCAAGCCATTACCAGCGGCGTGGAGCAGATATTGGCCGGACAGGCCGACGTGGTGATAGCAGGTGGCACCGATTGCATCAGCGATGCGCCCATCCTCTTCAACAAACCGATGCGCAAAAAGCTGATGGCCGCCCAAAAACTGAAGAGCCCCATGGAATATGCCAAGTTTGCTACTACGCTCAGCCTAAAGGATTTTGTGCCCGAAGCACCCGCCGTGGCCGAGTTTACCACAGGCCGCACCATGGGCATGGACTGCGAACTGCTGAGCGCCCGCTATGGCGTAACCCGCCAAGAGCAGGACGAGTTTGCCGTGCGCAGCCACCAATTGGCCCATAAAGCACACGAGGAAGGCAATATACAGTTGGAACTGATACCCGTGAGCTTCCCGCCTAAGTATAAGGTGGTAGACCGCGACAATGGTGTGCGCGGCGATACCCAATACGAGAAAATAGCGAAGCTGAACCCTGCTTTCAGCAAGCCGCACGGTACTATTACGGCTGCCAATGCATCGTTCCTAACCGACGGGGCTACGGCTTCGTTGATTATGAGCGAGGAGAAGGCCAAAGAACTGAAACTGACCCCGAAAGCCTACATCCGCGAGTATGCCTACAGTGCTGGCGACTTGGAGGAAGAGCTATTGCTCGGCCCAGCCTATGCGGTAAGCAAGGTGCTGGAGCGTGCCGGTATGACGCTTGACCAAATGGACGTTATCGAATTTCACGAGGCATTTGCCGGACAGATATTAGCCAACCTAAAGTGCCTTGCCAGCGACGAGTTTGCCCAAAAGAAACTGGGCCGCGACAAGGCCGTGGGCGTGGTGAATATGGATAAGTTCAACAAGTGGGGCGGCTCGCTATCCATCGGCCACCCGTTTGGTGCCACGGGCTCGCGCATGCTGGCCTTCACCGCCAACCGCTTGATTAAGGAAGGCGGCCGTTTCGGCCTATTGGCTGCTTGTGCTGCAGGCGCGCATGGGCATGCGATGATAATTGAGCGGTATTAAGTTTAGTTACGGGTTGCGAGTTGGCTTGCAATCCTTTATTATACTAATTATTCAACTGGAAACTCGTAACTCGAAACAAATTTATTTACAGTAGTTATGTTTTGCAACTCGCAACCCGTAACTCGTAACTCGCAACTAGAATGACCAGAGAAGACTTTGTAACCATAGAAAAGACCCCGGAAGGTGTAGCCGTAGTATGGCTGGATCAAAAGGGAGAGAAAATCAATAAAATATCGCCGGATGTTATCGGGCTGTTCGATGGCGTGTTCAGCGAGCTGGAGAACGACCCGGCCGTAAAGGCCGTGGTGCTCATCAGCAAAAAGAAGGACTTTATTGCCGGTGCCGATATCGATGCCTTTAAAAAAGTAACAAAGAAAGGCGACTTTGAGCCGATAACCCGTAAAGGCCACGAAATACTGAACCGCATAGAAAACAGCAAAAAGCCCGTGGTGGCGGCCATACAAGGCTCGTGCCTGGGTGCTGGTTTAGAGATTGCCCTCGCTTGCCACGCCCGCATAGCTGCCGACGACCGTAGCACCAAGCTGGCACTGCCCGAAGTAATGCTGGGTCTGCTGCCTGGTGGCGGCGGTACGCAGCGTTTGCCACGCTTGATTGGCATACAGAAGGCACTGGATATGATGCTTACCGGCAAAAACATCTTTGCCGTACCGGCCAAGAAGATGGGCTTGGTGGATAGGCTTATTTTCAAGGAGGCTTTGCTGAAGGCCTCCAAAGAGTTTGCGCTGGAGTTGGTGAAGAAGCCTATTGTTCGCGAACGCAAGACACCGATATTTGAGAAAGTGCTGGAAGGCCCGTTCAAGTTTATCATCTTCAACCAAGCACGCAAAATGGTGCAGGGCATGACCAAGGGCAACTACCCGGCACCCTTCAAAATTATCGATTGCGTGCAGATTGGTATGAGCCAAGGAATGAAAGCCGGTTTGGATGCGGAAGCTACCAAGTTCGAGGAATTGATACTCACCAACGAGAGCCGCCAATTGGTAAACGTTTTCTTCGCCATGACGGAGAAGAAGAAAAACCCGATGAAGGATTTGGTGAAGCCTGTAGATACCATTGCCATGCTAGGTGCGGGCTTTATGGGTGCGGGCATTACCGAAGTGAGCATCAACAACGGCTACCACGTTATATTGAAAGACATCAAGCAAGAGACCCTTTCGGCTGCCAAGCAAACCATTTGGAGCAGCTTGGAGAAGAAGCTCAAGCGCAAATCGCTACGCCAAGTGGAGGCAGAAGCCATTATGAGCAAAATTACCCCACAGGTTGATTACAACAACTTCCAGAATGTGGATGTGGTAATCGAAGCGGTGTTCGAAGATATCAACCTGAAGAAAAAGATTATACAAGAGGTGGAAAAGGAAATCCGCCCCGATGCCATTTTCGCCAGCAATACTTCAGCACTGCCCATCGGCTGGATAGCCGAGGCCAGCAGCAGGCCGGAGAATGTTATCGGTATGCACTACTTTTCGCCAGTGCCCAAAATGCCTTTACTGGAGATTGTGGTTACCCCGCATACTGCCGATTGGGTAACGGCCACGGCTCTTGAAATCGGTATTAAGCAAGGCAAAACCTGCGTAGTGGTGAAGGATGGCCCAGGCTTCTATACTACCCGCATTTTGGCGCCGTTCTTCAACGAGGCATTGCTGATGCTGAACGAAGGTGCCGACGGCCTACAGATTGATAACGAGATGCGCAAGTTCGGCTTCCCCGTGGGGCCAGTTACCTTGTTGGATGAAGTGGGTATCGACGTAGGTGCCCACGTAATGAGCGGCGACCTGATTGAAGAGTTCCTAAAGCGCGACGGTGCCGTAACGGGCGGCGCGCCTATTAAGGAAATGTTCAAAGCCGGTTTCCACGGCCGCAAGAACAAGAAAGGCTTTTACCTATACGATGATAAAGGCAAGAAAGTAAAAGGCAAGCTGAATCCAGACGCTTATGCTTTCTTCGGCGGGCCGAACCGCAAACAGCTCGACCCGATTACCATTCAGCACCGTTGTGGGTTTGCGTTTATTAACGAGGCGGCGCTTTGCTTGCAAGAAGGCATCATCTCCAACCCGCTGGATGGCGACGTAGGTGCCATCTTCGGTTTGGGTTTCCCGCCGTTCCGTGGCGGCCCGTTCCGCTATATGGATACCATTGGCCTAAAGGAAACCATCCGCATAATGGAGGGCCTAGCTGCCCAAACCACCAACCGTTTCAAGCCTGCCCAGATTATTTATGATATGGAGAAGCGGGGCGAGAAGTTTTATAAAGACTAGACCTCCAAGCTATTATCAACAATAACTTAAAAACCAACTTAAAGGGCTATGAAATTACGTGTATTTACCTTGTTTATTGCTTTAGTTGCTGCTAATCTCCTCTTTGCCCAAGACAAGCCCGCTGCCTTGCAGCCCGTGAAACTGCTTGACGGAAAGGTGGAAATGCTGATGCCCAACGATTTCGAGCCACTGGATTCTTCCATACTCAACTTCAAATACAAATCGCAGAACAAGCCCAAAGTGGTGTACAGCAATCCCACAATGGAAGTAAACGTTGCCGTTACCCAAAAGAAAGACGAAAAAACAGGCAGCAAACTTACCACTGCACTGTTTACGGAAGTACTGGCGCAAACCTTAACGCAAACCATACCGGGCTCCAAGTTGCTCGACAAGGGAACCGTTACGCAAAACGGCAATGAGCTGGGCTATATCGAAATGAAATCGAAAGACGGCAAATCGGAAGTGTACAGCTTGGTATATTTGTCTGTGGCAAACGAGGAGTTGGTAATGGTAATGTTTACTTGCCCGTACAAACTATCCAAAACTTGGAAATCCACGGCAAAGCAAATGATGGCTTCTCTTAAGTTGAACAAAACCGAGCCATCCACCAACAACTAAACGGTTCAGCTATCCGTTAAAACCGTATGCAGCAACCTAAAAACAACAAGCGCTTTTACCTTTTCGCGTTGTTGCTGCTATTGCTGTTTGCCGAAGGGCTGATGAGGGCCTTATTTGCTTGGCAGGGCTATACGGTGGGCAGCTTTGCGCCCAATTGGTTTCCCAAGGTAACATCGGAAGTGCCGGTTTTGGAGCCGTCATATTTTACCGATAGCACGGGTACATTCCGTGCCAACGTGGCATATTGGCAGGCTAGGGGAGTAGTGGTAAACGGCTTTGGGTTTAAGGGCAACGAATGGCTTCCTGCGGACACTGCCAAGCCTCGGGTTTTATTGATAGGCGATTCGTTTGTTTGGGGCGCGGGTGCGGAACCTTTGGATTCAAGTTTCGCCGACAGGCTCGCGCAATCGGGCAACTATACGCTTTACAACGCCGGAATCCCCGGTGCTGACCCTGCGCAATACGTATTGGTGGCCGAAAAGTACATTCCATTGCTAAAACCGAACGTGGTACTCGTCTGTGTTTATCTGGGCAATGATCTGATGGCCGAAACACGACAGCCCCTGCCACACCAGGCGCTCTATTTCCCTAGCGATAAAGGGTGGTTTCCGGGGTACTACCAAGGCCGCTATTT
>CAYYZT010000031.1:0-17352 GCA_964476015.1 uncultured Chitinophaga sp. | reverse complement strand
TCAATGCCGTGGTGCGCGGCATTGAACCACACACTGCACTCGTCGCCCATTACCACATCGCCCACCACGGTGGCGTTGGGGGCAAGGAAACAATCGTTGCCGAACACGGGGGCAATGCCTTTAACGGGAAGGAGAAGCGCCATAAATCAATTTGCTGATGTGCTGATGTACCAATGTGCTAATGTACCGATTTTACTTTATTTCCGTGGACTGTCGACCATCGACCAACTATTTTACCATGGACTATGGACTATCGACCATGGACCGATTACTTTTGTACCACTCATGGCTTCTTACGAAATACACCTGCCCCAGTTCGAGGGCCCGTTCGACCTGCTCTTGTTCTTCATTGAGCGCGACGAGCTGGATATTTACGACATACCCATTTCGCAAATCACGCAGGATTTTCTGCAATACATGCAGCGGTTGGAGGAACTGGATATTGAGGTGGCCAGCGAATTTATGCTGGTGGCCGCCACGCTCATGCGCATCAAGGCCAAGATGCTGCTGCCCCGCCGCGATGTGGACGAGCAGGGCAACGAGATTGACCCCCGCCAAGAACTGGTGCAGAAACTGGTGGAATACAAAAAGTTTAGGGAAGTAACCGACGAGCTAAAGCGTTTGGAAGAAGACCGCCAGCAAAAATTCAAGCGCGGCCATACCGCTTTGGATGTGGCCGCCATTGTGGAAAGCAAAACCGTGGAGGCCGAGCTGCACAGCCTTTCGCTGTATAACCTGATGCATGCCTTCAACAAGGTATTGCAGCGGTATGGCGAGGAGAAGAAAGAAGTGCGCCACCAGATAGTACGCTACCCGTACACCATCGAGGGGCAGAAACAGTTGATTGTGGCTGGGTTGAGCAAAGAAACCCCTACGGCCTTTGAAGTGCTTTTTGCCCAATGCGAAAACCGCATCCATGCCGTGTTCAATTTCTTGGCCCTGTTGGAACTGGTGGCCCAGCAGATGGTGGACATCCAACTGCGCGACGGGTTCAACAATTTCCAAGTATTGTTGTTGGATGGGGAACTGCCGCCGGAGACTGAGTAACCATTTAACCATCATTATCCGTGGACCATCGACTGCGGACCGTGGACCAATCACAATTCGCTGAATCACAATTTTATGGAGATTTTACACGGCAAATGTTATTTTTGCTCCTACGTGTTTTTAGAAGTAGACTATTGAGATGACCAAACAGGAAGTATTTAACCGATTGGAAGAGCTGGTAAAGCTGGAGGATATGGAGCAAGCCATAGCCGAAGTGGATGCATTGGAGGCCGAATACCAGCGACTGAGCGAACAAGAGCAGCACGAAGCCGCAAGCACCCAGCAGCAACTGGAAGAGGAGGCTAACGAGCCTGCCGCCGAAACGGAAGGAACGGAAGCAGAAGCCGCACCCGCCGAAGAGGCTGCTATTGCCCAGCCGGCAGCAACACCCGCCAATGCCGAAGTGGATGCCCAAATCAAAAGCCTTTTAAAAAGCTTCCACCAACGCAAGGAGCAGTATGAAGCCCGCAAGGAACAAGACGAGCAGACCAACCTGAAAGAAAAGCAGCAGGTGGTGGAAGACCTCAAAAACCTTATCAAAGAGGGGCCAACCATTACCCAAGCATACGAGGCATTTAACCAACTGCGCGCCCGCTGGAACAGTATAGGGGCCGTGCCGCGCAAGCACTACAAACAGTTGCAGAGCGAGTACAGCCACCAAATCGATATGTTCTTCCACACCATGCAAATCTTCCGCGATTTGAAGGTGTACGATTTGGATAAAAACCACGAGGCCAAGAAAGCACTGATAGAGAAGGTTAAAGAACTGGAGAAAGAGACTTCCTTTAACAAAATAGACGACCTGCTGAAAGTGTACCAAACCGAGTGGGCAGAAATAGGCCCCGTAAGGGAGGAACATTGGAAAGACATCCGCAACGATTTTTGGCAGGCAGTAAACGCTACCTACGACCGCATACAAGCGCACTACGACGGTGTGCGCGAACGCCAGCGTTTGGCACTGGAAGCCAAGGAAGCTTTGGGCAAAACCGTGGCCGACTTTTTTGGCCAAGACCTGAACAGCCACAAAAAATGGCAGGATGCTACCGAAAAGGTATTGCAGGCGCAAAAAGATTGGGGCAACATCGGCCATGCCGCCCGTAAGGACAACGACCGGGTTTGGAAAGAATTCCGTGCGGCCTGTAATGTTTTCTTCCAACGGAAAAAAGAATACTACGGCCAGCAGAAAGACCAGAACAAAGCCGGGTTTGAAACCAAAACGGCCCTGATAGCCGAGGCCGAGCGACTGAAAGACCAAACCGAGTGGAAAAACACCACCGAGGCACTCATCCAATTGCAACACCAATGGAAAGAGGCCCCAAGCGCGGGCAACAAAGACGACCAACGCTTGTGGACCCGCTTCCGTGCGGCTTGCGATTATTTCTTCGAAGCCAAGAAACAGTACTACGCTACGCTGGACGATCGCCAAGCGGTTAATTTGAAGGCCAAGCAAGACTTTATTGCCCAAGTAGAGGCTTTTGAGCTGAGCGGTAACAAAGAGCAGGATTTGGCGGCGTTAAAAACTTTCAACGAAGAGTGGCGCAATCTTGGCCCCGTGCCCAAGGCGGAGATTGACAACATCAACAATGCCTATAAAAAAGCCTTGGATGCCCAGTACGACAAGCTGAAGATGAGCAAGACGGAAAAGGTGCTTACCAGGTTTAAGGATAAAGTGGAGAGCCTGGGCCAAGGCGAAGGTGGCAGCCGGTTGATTGAACAGGAACGCCGCGAAGTGCAGGAGCAAATCCGCAAGATAAAGGACACCATTGATTTGTATGAAAACAACCTTGGTTTCTTTGGTAACAGCAAGGGAGCCGAAGCCTTGAAACAAGGTGTGCTGAAAAACATTGAGCGTGCCAAGGAAGAACTGGCCATTTGGGAAGCCAAACTAAAACAACTGCCCAAGCCAGACCCTAATGCCGCCCGCCAAGACCGCCCGAGGTTCGACAGGCCCGGTGGGTTTAACAAAGGCAGGGGCCGAAGGTAAGCCCGATGGAAATCAGCGTAAAGCGGCGCAAGTTTCTCTATTATCGCAACGTCCTGTTCTCGGGTGCAGCTTCGGCATATATTGCTTTCAATACCTACCACAGGCTGCATACCAACACGTTTGGCCTGCTGGATGCGGCATTGGCGGTTTTCTTGGTAATCAACTGTTTGGTGGTAATAAGTGCCGTTAAGGAGATTCGGAAGAAAACTTACGCCCTTGTTATCAACGACGAGGGCATTACCGACAACGTGAGCCCCGCCAATATGGGCCTGATACCGTGGGAAGCCGTTGCCGATTGCGAACTGCGCAAGTACAGGGGCTATATACAGTTGCTGCTGGTTCTACACCAACCTGATTTGGCTTTGGCCAAGGCCAATATGTTCAACAGGCCCATTATCAAGAGGGCTATAACACAGGTGGGCACGGGCGTTTTTATCAATACCGATGTACTGGATTATAACCGCGAACTGTTGCGCGATGCCATTTTGCAGCGGTTGGGCAAGGTGCATTTGGAGCAACACTTGGTTAGCAATTAACTAAAATGCTTATTTCCGTATCTTTACCTAATGGACGTGGCCCATATCCCAACCAAACGCTGGACTTTTAGAGAGGCTGACCAAGATGCCGTAATGGCCTTGCAACAACAGTTGCGCGTACACCCCGTGCTGTGCCGGCTCATGGTGCAGCGTGGCATATATACGGTAGAGCAGGCCAAGGCTTTCTTCCGCCCCAGTTTGGCCGATCTGCACGACCCCTTCCTGATGAAGGACATGATACTGGCCGTGGAGCGCATCGAACGGGCCATTAGCGACGGGGAGAAAATATTGATTTACGGCGATTATGATGTGGATGGCACCACTGCGGTGTCGTTGGTGTACACGTTTCTCAAAGATTTCTACGGGCGGCTGGAGTATTATGTGCCCGATCGCTACGGCGAAGGCTACGGAGTGAGCAAGCAGGGAATAGACTATGCCATTGCACAAGGTTTTAAGCTGATTATTGCCTTGGACTGCGGTATTAAGGCAGGCGACAAGATAGCCTATGCCAAACAGCACGGCGTGGACTTTATTGTTTGCGACCACCACTTGGTGGGCGATGAGCTGCCCCCTGCCGTGGCCGTGCTCGACCCGAAGCGGCCCGATTGCGAATATCCTTACAAAGAATTGAGCGGTTGCGGCATCGGGTTCAAACTGGCCCAAGCATTTGCCAAACGCAACGGCATTCCTGAAAACGTGGTGAACAACCTCTTGGATTTGGTGGTCATTTCCATCGCATCCGATATTGTGCCCATTACCGGAGAAAACCGGGTGCTCTCGCATTTTGGGTTGGAGCTGATTAACAATGGCACCAAACGCAAAGGTGTGGCCAGCCTACTGAAACAAGCCGGGGTGGACAAGGTGCTGAACATTACGGACTTGGTGTTCGTTATCGGGCCACGCATCAATGCTGCCGGGCGCATGGGCCATGCCAAGGCGGCGGTGGAATTGCTTATCAGCGAAACCGACGACCACTCTACCCTCGGTGCCGAGGAACTGCAAAACCGTAATGCCGACCGCAGGCTAGTGGATAAGGAAATGACATCCGAAGCGTTGCTGATGATGCGGGATGATCCGCAGTTAGACCTTCGAACCACTACCGTGGTAATGCAGGAACATTGGCACAAGGGTGTTATCGGCATTGTGGCATCAAGGCTCATGGAACATTACTATCGCCCTACCATAGTATTTACCTTGGCCAATGGCAAAATAACAGGCTCGGCCCGCTCGGTAAGGGATTTCGATATACATGAGGCATTGACCCAATGCAGCGATTTGTTGGAGCAGTTCGGCGGGCATAAATATGCTGCTGGATTGAGCCTGCTGCCCGAAAACTTCGAGGCATTTAGGACAAGGTTCGAAGAGGTGGTATCGGCCACTATACAACCAGAAATGCTGGTGCCCGAAGTGGCCATAGATGCAGAGCTAAGCCTGCACGATGTAAACGATAAGTTTTACAACATCCTCAAGCAATTTGCCCCTTTCGGGCCGGAGAACATGCGGCCGGTTTTCCTCTCCAAGGGCGTGTACGACCACGGCGGCACTCGGGTGGTAAAAGAAGAGCACCTCAAACTGCACCTCACGCAAGACGGCAAGCACCAAAGCAAGGGCATCGGCTTCAATATGGGATATTTCGGGGAGCGGATAATGAGAAAGAATGCCATCCCACACAAGTTCGACATTGCCTACTGCCTAGAACCGAACGAATGGCAAGGGCAAACCACCATAGAATTGAGCGCGAAGGACATCAGGCTTTGGTAGCCTTACCTCTCCGCCAGTTTTTCCAGCAGCCATCCCTTTTCGGTTAATATTTTTATGCCCTGTATCTTTTTGCCCAAGGCTTCTTTTCTGGCTTTGTCGCGCCCGTTGAGGTTGAGCAGGTAGCGCGTGAATTTTATGGTGTTTAGGTAGTTTTCCTTATGGTAGGCCAGCTCTTTGCGGCGGGCCACAAACTGCTTGAAGCTCTCCAACAAGGCATCCAAGGCATCGTATTCATCCAGTTCAAAGTACGTTTTAAGTAACAGTGTGCGGGCATCGGCAGCCACAAACACGTCGTGGTACTCCACTTGGTTGAGCAGTTGCAACGCCTGGCCATATTGCTTTCTGGAAAAATACAGGCGGGCAAGGTTGTAGTTGAGGTAATCGTTGCGGTATTTTTCTTCCAATAGGTTGCTTCGCTCCTTTACGAAGCTCTCCGCCCAGTCGAAAGCTTCCAACCTACTGGCCACCGCCACTATATTTTTGAACGCTGATGGTGAAATGTAACCCTGTTCGTTGAGCAGTACCTTGGTTTCCAATCCCAACTGGTATAGCCCGAAGAGTTCTTGGAAGTATCCTTGGTCGCCCATGTTGAAACGGCGGATGCAGAAGTTGCGCGCAATGATATGCAGCTCCTGCGCCTCTTCGAAAGGGATATCCGCGGCCCTGTTTTGCAACAACGCCTTTAGTTGGGCAAAGCTTTCTACCGCCTCGGGGTTGCGCAACATCATTAGCCCGTGGTAGTAGCCCAGCAGCAGCGGCGTTTGGTATCGTCTTTCCTCGATGTGCGCCAGCAGTGGTTCCAACAAATCATATCGATACGCTTGCCGATAGATGTTTTCATAGCTCACCATGCCACAGGTTTGTTTCAATTTGGCAATGGCATATGCCTCGTCCAGCTTGTCGGCTACGCCCTGTAATCCAGTGGTGCTGCGGCGTTCTTGTTGATACTCCTGCATCAGCTCTTCTTCCAGCAGGGTTTGGTAAAGGAAGTAATGATCGGGTATGCGCAGGGCACCCCGTTTTTCCTGTTCTTGCTCCATGGCCCGCTTGGCCCCCGTAAAATGCTTGCCCAAACGTTTGCGGCGGTAGGCTTCCAACAGTTGCGCCCCGGCCAGCACGGGCTTGGCCTGCAACGCTTCTACTTGCAAAAACTGCTCGCACGTTTTAAGCAGTAGCGATGCCACGTGACGCAGTTTTAAGTCGTCGTATATTTTATCGGGATATAGTTTCTGCCATACCGCCTCACGATGGATTTGGTTGGCGGAAAACTCTGGGTACCGCTTGTCCAAATACAAGAAAAGTGCTTGTGCGTGCTCGTTTTTGTTGTGGTAGGGCGAATACACAAAATCCCGCAGGCGGAACATTTCGTCGGGGGTGAGGTGGCGGAGGAGTTGGATAAGCTTGGTGGCGTGCATCGTTAGTTTCGGGTTACGGGTTGTGAGTTGGGGTGTTTGTCTGAATCAAATTTTTTTGGACAAATCAATGAAATTGTCCCGAAAAACTACACCTATTTGTTGAAATCTTGTATCCAGATGGGCAGAATAATGATACTTAAACATTAAGGCTGTTTTGGACAAACACCCTAAAATTGACTTTGATGGCTAAGGTGAAAAGCTACAATTTCGAACCATCAAACACACGTATTAAATTTATACCGATGAAAATGCTATTTAAAAATACATTACTTACTCTTTTCCTTAGCCTTGCCACATTAACCCATTTGGAGGCGCAAACATTTGTAAGGCTTTACGACTGCGGCGTGCCCAGCTATTTTTGGGATGTAACAGAACTTAACAATGGCGACTACCTCTGTACCGGTTTCGGTACAGTGGTATCTAGCCCTACAGGGCAACAAGTGAGGGTGTTATCCATTCAAGATACTAATTTAGCTAGCCAACAGGCGTACTATGAGGTTATTACTACTAGCGATGGCGGGGCCGCATTTGCAGGTCTTTGGCCTGTTCATTTTGGGGTAATGCGTTTGGATGCCCAAGGTGATACGGTTTGGTCAAAGTGGATAGACCCTTTACCCAATGGGTATACGGCTGGTACAGGAAAAAGCATCGTTCAAACCCCTGATGGTGGATTTGTGGTAGCCGGTGAAATAGAGAAGAGCAATCCGTATGAAACCAAAGCTTACATGGTAAAACTCGACGCACAAGGAAACTTTTTGTGGGAGTACCAGTACGGGTCGGTAAGATATGTAGTTGCGCAGAGTGTAATAAATACTAGCGATGGGAATATTTTGATTGTGGGATACGACCGCAACGATGCAGTAGGCATCACCACGCCATTTGTTATAAAACTCAACCAGAGCGGGGCCGTACAGTGGACTAAAACCTATGCGCATGCCCTCATAGCTTCTCCCAGTGTAAATGCCATAGAAATACCTTCGGGCAATTTCCTGATTAGTACGGTTGAAAAAGACTCAAGTGGCCCAGTACCCGTATACTCGAATATACTTCTAACAATCAACCCCCAAGGCGACTCCCTTTCCACTAAAGTGTTTGCCAACCCTTATAGGTTTTTGGAAATGGACGCTACCCATGACGGGGGTTATATATTTACAGGTCTTTGGATTCATGATTCGATTCCCGATGAGCTGGTATTGGTAAAAGTGGATGCACAGCTACAGGAAGAGTGGACCCGGATATATACCCACCCTTATAGCAACATGGGTGCCCGCGGCACGGCGGTAAAGCAGGCCAGCGATGGCGGGTTTTTGGTTTGTGGCAATTGGGGCGAGTATGCTTTGCTAATGAAAACCGATAGCTTGGGAAATGTGGTTAATACCACTGTGAAAGGCAAAGTGATTTCGGATGCCAACAACAATTGCAGGGAAGATGCAGGCGATTATTACCTGCTTGGCCATATGGTGCAGGTAATAGCCGATGTGCCGTATTATGGATATACCAACACGGCTGGCGAGTACTCCATACAGGTTTTTGATACAGGACAGGTAACCGTGAATTGGATAAGCCAAGATTAT
The DNA here is from genome assembly GCA_964476015.1 of uncultured Chitinophaga sp. GTDB lineage: Bacteria > Bacteroidota > Bacteroidia > Chitinophagales > CAIOSU01 > CAIOSU01. Next base: position 9,035 of record CAYYZT010000031.1, on the reverse strand, counting down.
TGGGTGTCGCCAACATGCCAGCCCAATGGTTTTACTACCAGCTTATCGAACAGCGATACGTTGCTTTATGATATTTTTGCCGAGCCACTTATTTCGTGCCCCAAGCTTACCGTGGCCATCCACACTCCTTTCCTCCGCCGCTGTTTCCAGAATACTTATGTGGTAAACTACTGCAACAACGGCACCCTCCCCGCCAATGGCGCCTACCTAGAAATCGAGATTGACCCATACCTTATCGTTGATTCAGCATCCATCCCTTGGACCAGCAATATTGGCCACCTGTACCGTTTCAATCTTGATACTTTATCCATTGGCGAGTGCGGCAGCTTTAACATATACGTAACCGTGGATTGCGATAGCACCGAACTGGGACAAACGCACTGCGTGAGCGCACACATATACCCCGATAGTATCTGCCTGCCGCCAAACCCCGATTGGGATGGTTCGTCCATCAAGGTTTCGGGCAGGTGCGATACTGGCGACACACTTAATTTTACTATCGAAAACGTGGGAGCGGGCGATATGGCTACACCGTCGTTTTTCCTTATTGCCGAAGACAACGTAATGTACATGAACGGCAACTTCCAGCTCAACAGCGGCGAAACGTTTACGCGCCGCTTCCACGGCAACGGCAGTACCTTTACGCTGATGGCCGACCAATCGGAGGGCCACTTGGGGCAAAGCTTTCCGCTAATATCCGTGGAGGGTTGTGGGCTTAACGGCCAAGGCACCTTTAGCAAGGGCTTCGTAACCCAATTTCCACAAAACGACCGGGATGGATTCGTGGATATTCTGTGCTTGGAGAACGTGGGCAGCTATGACCCGAACGATAAGCGGCCAGAACCGCTCGGGCTGGAAAATGAAGGCTACATCAGCGCGACGCAGCCGTTGGATTACACCATCCGTTTCCAAAACACGGGCACCGACACGGCCTTTACCGTAGTTATCCGCGATACGCTATCCGCTGCATTGGATATTAGCACCCTGCAAATTAATGGTGCCAGCCACCCCAACACGTTCCAGATTGTCGGTAGCAACGTGCTGGAATGGACGTTCGCGAACATACTACTGCCCGACAGTAACGTGAACAAGCCGCTCAGCCACGGCTTTGTAAGCTTCAGCATCGGCCAAACGGAAAACAACGCCCCCGGCACCGAGATTACCAACCGTGCAGGCATCTACTTCGATTTCAATGCGCCCATTATCACTAATACTACTCTCAATACCGTATTCGAGGACTATAAAACGTGGTTCACCTTCATCCAGTCGCCAGAGAGCAAACTACAACTAAGCATCTTCCCAAACCCGAATAGCGGCACCTTCAGCCTACAGTTCGAGCCCAAGGGCCATGCCCACTACGAGTTTGTGGTATACGACCTGGCCGGGGCACGCCGCTTTGCACAGCCGCTAATAGGCACCGGCCCTTATGTGCTACAGCCCGAGTTGGCCACCGGTATGTATCTGTACCGTCTGTTGGAGGATGGCCGAAACATAAACACCGGTAAGGTAATAGTGAATCAATAGCTATAAATGCTGGTCTTGGGATAATTATACGCTATCCCAAGGCCAGAAAATAATGTATTGTTGGACAAAAAAAAGACAGTAAAACCAATTGTAACTTCAATTCAACCATTTATTCAAACCTATTTTTTGGACAAGTGCCAAAATATGTCCTTATTATTCGAAAACAAAAAGTAGATTTTTGAAGCGTGATATTATGACCGCTTAATCTACAAAATCATGAAAAAACACTTTATAGCCCTAATTGCCCTTTACTTAATATGCCTATTGCATATACCTGTTGCACAGGCGCAAACCTTTGTAAAGCATTACCAACTAGCCCCTTATGCCAATAGGTTTGAAGATATTGCCATACTGGGTAATGGCAACTACGTATGCATAGGCTCGAACAATAACCTTGGTAATAAAGCTGGTGCAATAATATATAGCCCGACTGGTAATGTAATTAAGGAATGGTGGAGCGACACCATTATTGCTGGCAGGCTGCTTTTTGAGGCCGTTACCGCCACCAGCGATGGAAGTTTTGCCGCCGCCGGCGGAAGCAATGCTAGCTTCGATATTGTTAAGTTCAATATGCAGGGCAATGTAATGTGGCATACCCGCATCGATACTTTTGCAGCAACTGGCTATAAACCACGGTATTGCTTTGCTGTGAAGCAAACTGCCGATGGTGGCTTTGTAGCTACCGGCCTCGCCTATCAAGTGCTGCCCGGAAACGTATCAACCAATGCGCAAATATATGTGGTAAAAGTTGATGAACAGGGCAATCATTTATGGACTTATCAATATGGTGGACCGTGGTTTGACCGTGCCAATGGCATACTGGTTACAACGGATGGCGGCGTACTTGTTACTGGTTATTCCGAGCTCGATTCAGCAGGCACACTTGTTCCGGCGGTAATAAAGCTTAATCAACAAGGGGTTGAGGAATGGTCGCGTACCTACCATCACCCCCTAAACCAGCAGCAACACATAACAGCCGTTGAAACTCCTAGCGGTTATTTAATTGCAGCCAGTATAATAGATACTACGGTTAACCAGTTTGCAGGGGCATTGGTAAGTATTAGCACGGTTGGCGACTCTTTATCCACCACCTATTTTAGGGAAGCGGGCAACAGTTATCATTTCCAAGAAATAAAGCCAACTATTGATGGCGGGTATATTGTAGTGGGGTTTTCATTGTTACAAAATGGCTCTTCTCAAAATGCCCTACTTGTTAAGTTTGATGATCAATTGCAAGAAACTTGGCAGCAACACATCCATAATAGCAGTTACAGTTATTATGCAACAGGGGTATGCCAAGCGGCTGATGGCGGCTACGTACTCTCAGGTTCTACCGGGGGTGCGGGCAATATAGGCGTACTTTTCAAAACCGATGCACTGGGTAACATTGCCCATACCATGATACAGGGCCGTTTAGTGGGCGATGCCAATCTTAATTGCTCCATTGATAATGGCGAGTATTTTTTGCCGAACCATATAATTGAAGTGTTGGCCGATAAATCATATTATGGCTATACCGATACTAATGGTTTTTATAGCATAAGCGTGTACGATACCGGCCAAGCCGTGGTAAGTTGGGCTTCGGCAATCGGCTACTGGGCAATTGCCCCCTGCCAAAACAATAACTTTACCATAAACCTTGTAGATGGCGATACTATAGTGTTAGATTTTTTTGCCGAACCCTTAATTGACTGCCCCAACCTTACGGTGCAGGTAAGCACACCCCTACTGCGCCGCTGCTTTAGCAACAACTACACGGTTAACTATTGTAATAATGGCACGTTGCCTGTTGCCAATGCCTACATTGAAATAGCGTTTGATAAATACTTGGATGTTGATAGCGCCTCTTTAGCCTGGAGTGGCGCACCGCTAAACAATACCTATCATTTCAACGTTGGCAATTTGGGTATTGGGCAGTGTGGCAGCTTTAATGTATGGGTAACCGTTGATTGCGATAGTACTGTATTGGGCCAAGCACACTGTGTGGAAGCACATATATACCCCGATAGTATTTGCCTTCCCCCTTCACCATCGTGGGATGGCTCATCATTAAAAATCAACTCGCAGTGCCTGCCAGGCGACACTATTGAGTTTGAGCTAAAGAACCAAGGCAACGGCAATATGAATGGCCCGCAGTTCTATATAATTGTTGAGGACAACGTAATGTATAAACGTGGGCAGTTTCAGTTGATAGCAGGACAATCAATATTTGAGCGCATACCTGGCAACGGCCGAACTTTTACCATGATTGTACCTCAAAGCGAGGGCCATCCGGGCAAGAGCCGTCCACTCAAGTCAGTTGAAGGTTGTGGTACCAATAGTCAAGGGGTGTTTAGTTTGGGTTATGTAACCCAGTTTCCACAAGATGATGAAGACAAGTTTGTAGACATTCTTTGCCTTGAAAATGTGGGCTCATACGACCCGAACGACAAGCGCCCCGAGCCATTAGGCCTTGGCAGCGAAGGCTACATAAACGCTACCCAGCCGTTGGATTATACCATCCGTTTCCAAAACACGGGCAACGATACGGCCTTTACCGTAGTTATCCGCGATACGTTATCCGCTGTATTGGATATTACCACCCTGCAAATTAATGGTGCCAGCCACCCCAATACGTTCCAGATTGTCGGCAGCAACGTGCTGGAATGGACGTTCGCGAACATACTACTGCCCGATAGCAACGTAAACGAGCCGCTCAGCCACGGCTTTGTAAGCTTTAGCATCGGCCAAACGGAAAACAACGCCACCGGCACCGAGATTACCAACCGTGCAGGCATCTACTTCGATTTCAACGCGCCCATTATCACCAACACCACGCTCAACACCGTTGTGGAGGATTATAGGGATAAGATAACGGCGGTGATAGAGGTGGCCGAGGGTTTCCGCACGGCGGTAAAACTTTATCCAAACCCCAATACGGGGCGGTTTTTTATCGAGTTGGAACGGCCAGTGGAAGGCTCCATGAAATTGGCTGTAACCAATTTGGCAGGTAGGGAAGTGATGCTGTCCGTTTTGGAAGGACAAGGGCCGCATCCCGTATCAATCGAAAATCTGCCAAGCGGTATCTATATTTATCGCATAACAAACGCTAAGGAAGTAGTCAGCACGGGCAAGATAATCATTAGCCAACAACAATAAAGGGGGCTTTTTTTGATAAAGGGACTTGGCTAGCACAGCCAAGTCCCTTTGTTTTTTAAGCGGGGAAGGCGGTAGCCTAGCGTATCTCTTCCACGGGCAATTCCCTTTCTACCCCTGCCCTATCCAACAGCGGCTGCGGGATGGATTTAGTGGCCTTGGCACCCATTTCTTTTAGTCGCTCCACCCGCCCGATAATGTTGCCTTTGCCTTCGGCCAGTTTGCCCATGGCATCTACATATTCCGCCTTGCTCTCGTCAATCTTTTTGCCCACTTTAATCAGGTTTTCGGCCAGGCCTACAAATTTGTCGTAAAGGGCACCGCTTTGTTGGGCAATCTCTATGGCGTTGCGGTTTTGGTTGTCTTGCCGCCAAATGTTGGCAATGGTTTTAAGGGTGGCCAATAGGGTAGAAGGCGTTACCAACACAATGTTCCGGTCCAATGCTTCGGTGTACAAATCCCCGTCGTGCTGTATGGCGATGCTGAAGGCGGGCTCTATGGGGATAAACAGCAGCACAAAATCCAGCCCGCTTAGTTCGTAAATGTTTTGATATTGCTTGTCGCTCAGCCCTTTAATGTGGCTGCGCAGAGAGCGGATGTGGGCCTTGAGGAATACTACGCGCTCCTCGTCGTTTTCCGATGCGCAACAGCGTTCATAATCCACCAACGATACCTTACTGTCCACCACCACGTTGCGGCCCTCGGGCAGTTTCACTATTACGTCGGGCTGGTAGCGTTTGCCATCTTCGGTGGTAAAGGAGTTTTGCACAAAATATTCCCTGTCCTTAACCAACCCGGAGCGTTCCAATACCCTTTCCAACACAAACTCGCCCCAGTTGCCCTGCGTTTTGCTGTCGCCTTTAAGGGCTTTGGTCAGGTTTTCGGCTTCCTTGGTCATGGCTTTGTTCAAGTCGTGCAGCATTTTCAGTTCGCTGCGCAGCTCGGCACTGGTTACAATGCTGGCCTTGTGGGTATCGTCCACCTTGCGTTCGAATTCCTTGATTTTTTCGTGCAAGGGGTTCAATATTTCGCCGATGTTGGTGCGGTTCTGCTCCGTAAATCGGCGGCTCTTGTCTTCCAGTATCTCGTTGGCGATGTTCTTAAATTCCGTGGAAAACCGTTGTTGCAGCTGCTCCACTTCTTGCTTTTGCTCTTCCAATCGCTGGCGTAGGTTGCCCAGGTCCGTTTCTCGGGCGGTAAGTTGGCTGCTCAGCTCCACTACTTGTTGGCGTTTGGCGGCAAGCTCTTGCTTGTGCTCGTCTTGCTGTATGGCCAACTGGTTGGCGCGCTCTTGGCTGCGGCCCAGTTCGTTTTGCAGGGATAGGTTTTGTTGGCGCAGCGCATCCATGTCGGTGTTATCCAAAGGCGCGGCCTTTTGGGCTTTTAGGTACAAAAACACCACTGCGGCACCCAGTGCCAGCCCGATAGCGAGAAACAAGAAGTCCATTTGCTGAAATTATTAGCTAAAAATAACAGGATTTTAGCGAAAGGCAATAGCATTGGCCCTGGTTTTTTCAACATTAGTTTTGGAAGCCGTAATTTTAACCACTATGTACCATTGTATTGCTACCTGCCTGCTGCTGTTAGGGTTTACTTGCACGTATGCCCAAACTTGGCTTACCGACACGCATTTTTCGGCCACGGTGTATTACTACCGTGGCACGGAGCCTGCCGTGCTTACAGGGGCCGACAAGCTGCATATAGAAAACAGCGATCTCATCTTGTCCATAGGCAGGCTGCCCTGCGAAGGCGGCCAAAAACTGGTAGCCACCTTAACGCCCCGATACAATATTGAGGTAACCAGCGTGGAGTTTGCTTTTGATTGGCAGCCCGATAGCGTGGAACGGGTATTTGTAAACGGCTACCAATGCTGGACGAATAGCCAGGAGTTTGAAAAAGATGCCAAGTTTAAAGACCTAAGCTGGATAGCGAAGGGTTTTGGAAAACATTACGGCGATTATCTTTTTAAGGGCCATAAACCGGCCAAGGGCACCCAACACGGCTGGACCTACGCTTACACCCGCCTGCCCAATGGAGATATACACCTATACGCCTCTTTAGACGAGAGCGCCGGATATACCCAGTGGCGATTTGATAGCAAAGCGCGCAAGCTGATAATGGTAAAGCAGTTGGGTGGCAAAATGCTGGAGCAGAACCAAAACCATGAACTTGTTACGGCCTTGGAGCTTATCGGCAGCGACGGCCAGGTGTTTGACCGCTATGCTGCCCAACAGCAGGAAATGACCGCCGCCTTACTGAAAAACCAAATGGATTATAGCCATCAAAGTACCGCTACCGCCCAAACCGGATGGACCAGTTGGTACCACTACTATACCAAAATAAGCGAGGATATTATCCTTGAAAATCTCCGAGCGTTTTCATCCAGAAGGATACCTATCGGCATGTTCCAAATTGACGATGGGTATCAAAAGGCGGTAGGCGACTGGAAGGAGACTAACGCCAAATTTCCCCACGGAATGAAGCATATAGCCGACAGCATACACCATGCAGGCTATAAGGCGGGGCTGTGGCTGGCCCCGTTTATCTGTGAAAAAAACTCCGACCTCTTTCGGCTGCATCCTGATTGGCTCCTTAAAGACGAAAAAGGCAAGCCGGTGGTGACGGGCATCAACCCACTGTGGAGCGGTAAGTATTATGCGCTGGATATCTATCGGCCCGAAGTGCGGCATTATTTGCAGGGCGTGTTCGATACCGTGCTGAACGTATGGGGGTATGATATGGTAAAGCTCGATTTTTTGTTCGCGGCCGCCATACATCCGCCCAAAGGCAAAAGCCGTGGCGAAGTAATGACGGATGCCATGCTATTGTTGCGCGGTTGGGTAGGCGATAAGTGGATATTGGGCTGTGGCGTACCGCTAGGCCCCAGTATGAACTTGGTAGACTATTGCCGAGTGAGTAGCGATGTACACATGAAATGGGAGCAGCACCTATTGAAAGCCATGCACGCCCGCGAACGGTTGAGCACATGGAACACCATGACCACCAACATTGGGCGGTGGCAGTTGGGCGGAAGGTTTTTTTATAGCGACCCGGATGTGTACGTGCTGCGCGAGGAGAAAAACAAACTAAAACCCGCACAAAAGCACACCATGTTCTTCGTGAACAACCTGTTTGGCCAATTGGTGTTTACATCCGATAACATCAATAACTATGATGCCGAAACCATGGATATTTACCGTTCGGGCTTTCCGTTGTTGCCCAAACAGCAAATGCAGGTTGAAAAACGTGGCGATAGTTATCAAGTAGCGTTTGCCATAGGAAAAAGACGATACCTGGCTTACATAAACCTAAGCGGCAAAAGCACCAAGTATGCGCTGCCCAAGGGCCAGTACTTCGACCCAGCTACAGCTCAAATCTTGTCGGGCACCGAAGTAACGGTAATGCCATACACTTCGGTGTGTTATTATCAAATCGAGGGGAAGGGTTTTGAGGTATTGGGCGGAAGGGGGCACTTGTTTCCGGGCAGCGAGGTAAAAGACTTTGTCCTCGTTAATGAGAAAAGCGCCAACCTGTTGTATCATGTCGGCGCTAATCAAAAAGAAATTTATATTTTGTTGCCACAGGGATTCAATCAGTTACAAATAAACGGAACACCTGTGGAGGCGTTTTCACAAGGTGGGTATATTTTGGCTAAATACCACCCCTAAGCTCGTCCCACACGCGGCCCTTTTCGGTGCTCACTTCAAAGAAGAAAAGCTCTTGGGCTTGCTCCGTAATCCGGGTTTTGTAACGGAAGCAGGACTTAGCAAACTGCTTGTAGTACTTGGTCGGCATCGGTTCGGTCATCGCTCTCATAACAGTAGGTTTTATATGGGGATTATTGGTTGTTGTGACTATAATATTGCAAATCGGGGGCCAATTGGTAAAAGGGTTGTTTTTGGTGGATGGCAACGTCTGTATAATTTATTATGCTGCCGTGCAATATTACCTGTCAACGCACTGTTAAAAAGTGTTATCAAAATTTTACCTTTGCGCATACTAACTCCAAATTGTCAATGATTGCTTACATAAAAGGTAAGCTTACTGTAAAAACACCTGTTTACCTAGTGGTGGAATCCGCCGGAATTGGCTATCAGCTTTTTATAAGCCTGAATACCTATAGCCAATTGCAGGCCAAAGACGAAGCCTTGGTGCACACGTACCTCCACATTGCGGAAACCGCCCATACCCTGTATGGCTTTGCCGACGAATTGGAGAAACAGGTTTTTGCCCATTTGATATCGGTTTCGGGCATTGGCCCGGCAACCGCCCGCTTGGCTTTGTCGTCTATGGCACCGGGCGAGATACAGAAGGCCATTATGCAGGGCAACGTGGTGCAGTTGCAAAAAATAAAAGGCATAGGGGCCAAAAGCGCG
>CAYYZT010000030.1:14704-17431 GCA_964476015.1 uncultured Chitinophaga sp. | reverse complement strand
GAAATAAAATCGCTATCGTTCAAGTACCGCTTGCTCACAGCCCATCCATCAAACAACACAATGGCACCCAAAGCTATCAAAACATACCTGCGTTGGAGTTTTTGGGCAAGCAAGGCCCACATCAAACCCGCCGCGGCCAGCACCAGCAACAGCGAGCGGAAGGCATCGGCCTGCAACATGCTCTTGCGGTCGGCTATTTTGGTTACGGCGTTTATGTATTCTTGGCCCTTGGCGGCACCGCTGAAATCGAAAAACAGCCCGGCACCGAAGCCAAACACCACGATAATGCCCACCAATATGCCCGCGGCTATTTTCAACTGTTTCAGCAACCGCGCCCTGTCGTTGGTTTCCAGTATTTCCTTTATCGCCAGAAAACCCACCAGCACAAACACCAAGTTGGCCATGGTGAGGGCCATAGACGGGGTGCGGAACTTGTTGTACATAGGCAGCGTATCGAACAAGAAATAGTTGAGCGCCGCAAAGTTGCTGCCCCACGATAGCAGGATAAACAGCACCGCAATGGCCAGCAAGGCCCACTTTATGGGATGCTTGATAACGAACATGCCCAGCACGAACAGGAAACATACTATGGCCCCAAAGTAAACCGGGCCGGAGGTAAACGGCTGGTCGCCCCAATACAGTTCGCTGCCCGCAATCTGGTTGGCTACTTTCTCTGCCTCCTTGCGCGGGTAGCCGTTTTTAAGCAATAGGCTGGTCATTTCGGCATGGCTCTGGGTACCCTCAAAGTTGCCACCGCTGCCACCGCCGCGGTAGTTGGGTATTAACAAAGTCATTGTTTCGCCAATGCCTTGGCTCCAGCTAAAGGCATACTCCTTGGTAAGGCTGCCTTCTTTATCCTCGGGCTTCACGTTCGATAGTTCCGATTTGCCACCCCTGATGGTGGCTTTGGAATACTCATACGTGCCCCACAACTGGGCCGTGTTGCTGCCCAATGCCAGCAAGGCACCCAATGCCAGCGCGGCGGTGCCCTTGGTAAATAACGGCCAATTTTTGTGCTTGATTGTATAGCCCAGATAAAATAGGAACAACACGCCCCCGGCTATCATAGTGTAGTAACTGATTTGGGTATGGCCTGTGCGAAACTGTATTGCCAAGAAAAACGCCAAAATAATACCCCCTAAGGCCCAGTTGCCCCTATAAGCCACAATAATACTGCCCAGTACCGGGGCCATATAAGCCATGGCGGCCACCTTGTTTAGGTGCCCCGCCTCTATGCTTATGAGGTTGAACGATCCGAACGTAAATGCCAATGCGCCTATAACGCTTATCCAAACGCTGCGGGTAAGGAGAAACAGCATAATGTACACGCCCATCATCAAGCCGAAAAGCAGATCTGTTTCGCTAACGAAAACAGTGCGAACAAACTCGTACACCTCCCCAATCAAATTGGTAGGAAACTCCAACCAAACCATAATGCTGGGCATACCGCTAAACATGGAGTTGGTCCACAGGGCCCTTTCACCGGTAGAGTCTTTGTAGGCGGTAAGCTCTTCGGTCATGCTCATGGCCTGCACGTAATCGTGCTGCTGCAACCGCTCGCCCTGCAGAAGGGGCAACAGGTAAATGTAGGATAGGGCAACAAATAGGATGGTAGCCAATAAGTGCGGCAGTATGCTGTCCTTAAAATTTACTTTCATGGGTAGTGGCTTTGGCAATAAAGCGTAAAACTAATCAATTCCTTGTATAGTGAACATTGGGTTACGAGTTGCGGGTTATGTCCGGCAATAAAGCTTACCTAACCATTCCTAATTCCCACTTTCTAACCCTAATCCTATCTCCTTACCCCCTCTTCGTTTCCTAAAGCCAAAAAAAACAAAGAACTTGCGCCTGCAATAGAAAACAGGCGATGCTGTTCAATTCCCTACATTTTCTTATATTCTTTCCGCTTGTCACGCTTTTGTACTACCTGCTGCCTCATGCCCAAAGGTGGGTGCTGCTGCTTGTTGCATCGTGTTATTTCTACATGATTTTTAAGCCGGTTTACATCCTTATACTGCTCATTACCATCATCATCGATTATGTTGCGGGCATCTATATCGATAAAAACGAAGGGCGAAAGCGCAAAATGTTTTTGGTAATGAGCCTGGTGGCCAATATATCGGTACTGGCCATTTTCAAGTATTACAACTTCATAGCCTTCAACCTCAACAGCGTGCTCGACCCTGCCGGGTGGGGCAATATACCGCTTATGGAGATATTGCTGCCCATCGGCCTGTCGTTCCACACGTTTCAAGCCATGAGCTATACCATAGAGGTGTATAAGGGCAGGATTAAGCCCGAAACCCATTTTGGCTACTTTTCGCTGTACGTAATGTACTACCCCCAACTGGTGGCCGGCCCTATCGAGAGGCCACAAAACGTACTGCCGCAGTTGCGCGAATACCACCCATATGAGTACAGCAACGTTTCTGAAGGCTTGAAACAGATGCTGTACGGCTTTTTTAAGAAAGTGGTGATAGCCGACAACCTCGGCCGCTATGTGGACAGTGCATATGGCAACTACGAAAACCTGTACGGGCTGGAAATGATGGCCTATTTCGTGTTTTTTTCTTTCCAGATTTATTGCGATTTCTCTGGCTACTCCGATATATCTTTGGGGTCGTCGCGCGCCATGGGCATCAAGCTCATGACCAATTTTAACTTTCCCTACTTTTCCCGCTCCATCAGTACTTTCTGGAAAGGCTGGCACATCTCGCTATCCACTTG
>CAYYZT010000030.1:14465-14694 GCA_964476015.1 uncultured Chitinophaga sp. | reverse complement strand
AGGGACTACCTTTATATACCCCTCGGCGGCAACAGGGTATCGGAGCTACGGCGAAACATAAACGTGCTCATCGTTTTCACTGTATCAGGCCTGTGGCACGGTGCCAACTGGACTTTCCTCTTTTGGGGTTTCATACATGGGGCCATCAACAGCTTGGAGGATTTAACGAAAAACCAACGGCAATCGTTAAAAATAATACAGGAGCACTCTCGGTTGGCCAAGGTGTATA
>CAYYZT010000030.1:8750-14455 GCA_964476015.1 uncultured Chitinophaga sp. | reverse complement strand
AAAACTTCGTTTCGGTAGTAGTGGTGTTTACCATCGTTACGCTGGCTTGGGTGTTTTTTAGGGCGCCGGATATACACACCGCCTTCGATATGATATGGCACAGCCTACAACTGGATAAAAGTACGCTGGGCATGGCCTTTTTGGCTGGCAAAACCTACACGCTCGCCATCCTGTTCGCCTTTATTGCCTTTGAGTATGTAATAAAAGACGTAGGGTTCAACGAGCACGTAAATGCTAGGCCTCTTCCCTACCGCCTATCGCTATACTCGCTGCTGCTTATCTTTATTCTCTATTTTGGTGTGTTGGATGACACCTCGTTTATCTACTTCCAATTTTAGAGGCTGTTTTGAAGTGTAGCGCAAGAATTTTTATGAGGGATTTTTGAGCGAGGCGAAGCAGCTTTTTGAAGGCATAATGGAATAGTTACGACGAAAAAAGCTAATGAAGTCGTAGTCAAAAATAGCCATAAAAAAATTGATGAAACATTTCAAAACAGCCTCTATGCTATGGGAAAGATAGCACTCAAAACGTTCGTAATTATACTGCTGGTGTTGCTGCCCGCCTTGGTCATGAATATGGCCACATCCTTGGTTAAGGACCCAATAGGCTACCAATATGCCTACGCCGCCAAGTTGCAGCACCTGCAAGCTACCGAGGGGCAAAGGCTTATCCTTATCGGTGGCTCCAACCTTGCTTTTGGGGTGGACAGCAAAATGCTGCAAGACTCGCTGGGCATGCCCGTGGTAAACATGGGCCTGCACGCCGGGCTAGGGCTGCGGTTTGAAGTGGAGTCGGTAAAGCCGTTCTTGCGCCATGGCGATGTGCTGCTGGTAGTGCCTGAGTACGAAAACTACCAAGACAACCTATGGTTGGGCGAAACCTACTTGGCCAACGTGGTTATCAGTAGCCCGACACAATACCTACCACTGCTCAACATTAAACAAACCTATACGGTGGCGAAAAACTACTTCAAATCGTCGTTTGCCAACCTAGCGTTTGAGTTTACGGGCAAGCACGACCCCAGTTCGTACAAAAGCTTCGGCTTCAACGCCCAAGGCGACTATATTGACCACTACGATAAACACAGCGACAAAGGCATATCGCCCCGCAACATATACACCCATAGCTACAACGAAGAGGCCGTAGCGTACTTGGGCGAAACAGCCAAACTGTTGCAGGCACAAGGCATACAAGTGTTGGTGGGTTTCCCCGCTATGCTGAAGGAAGGCTATGAGGGCAAAAAGGATTTTGTGGCTTTAGCCGAAAAAGACCTCAGGAAGAATATAGCTTACGTAGTGGGCACCCCGCACGATTACGTATTCGATAAGCAAGACGTTTACGATACGGAGTACCACCTTACCCAAGCAGGCACAGCCAAGCGCACCCTACAATTGATAGTGGATGTGCGCCCCATGCTGCCACAACAGTCACGATAGGCGGTAGGCAGCCCCCGCGAGCAAACCAAATCGGCAAAATTGTACTTGGCAAGTCGTAAAACGTATTTACCTTTGCGCCCGAAACCGCTAATTTTTTATGGGTAATAGGGAAACCATTTTGGTGCTGGGCGCCAATGGACAGATTGGGACGGAACTTGTTTCGGCCCTCAGGCAGCAATATGGCGAGGCCAACGTAATAGCATCGGATATTCGCCCGGCGGGCAACGATGCCGGGCCGTTCGAGTTGCTGGACATTATGGACCCCAAGGGCATAGGCGCAGCCATCTCCAAACACCAAGTTACCCAAATATACCACCTTGCGGCCATCCTCTCCGCCACAGGCGAAAAGAATCCGCGCTTGGCATGGGACATTAACATGGACGGCCTTTTCAACGTAATGGAAGCTGCCGTGGAATTGGGCGTTAAGAAAGTTTTTTGGCCGAGTTCCATCGCCGTTTTCGGCAAAAACAGCCCCAAAAGGCTCACGCCGCAATATACCGTTACCGACCCCGATACCATTTACGGCATCAGCAAACTGGCCGGCGAACGCTGGTGCAACTATTACTACCGCACCAAGGGCCTCGACGTGCGCAGCCTGCGCTACCCCGGCCTTATTAGCTACGTGGGCAAGCCGGGCGGCGGTACTACCGATTATGCGGTGGAGATTTTTTACGAAGCGAAGGAAAAGGGCACCTATACTTGCTTCCTCAAGGAAGACCAACGGCTGCCCATGATGTATATGCCCGATGCCATACGCGGCACCATAGAACTGATGGAGGCCGATGCGGACAAGCTTCGCATCCGCTCCAGCTACAACATCGGCAGCCTATCGTTTACCCCCGCCGAACTGGCCAAAGCCATACAGAAAGAGTTGCCCGATTTCTCTATCAACTACGCCCCCGATTTCCGCCAAAAGATTGCCGAAACCTGGCCCGGCAGCATCGACGACAACTACGCCCGCATCGATTGGGAATGGAAACCCCAATACGACCTAGCCAGCATGGTAAAGGATATGTTGGCAAACGTATAACATAGTTACGGGTTGCGAGTTGCCTACGGCTGGAAGAGGTGAATAGGAAAGCCATCCGCCAAATAACTACCTTTGCCCCATGCGCAAGATAGAACACCTCGGCATTGCGGTGAAAGACCTCGCTGCCAGCAACGAGCTTTTCAGCAAGCTGCTCAACACGAGCCCCTATAAAAACGAAACCGTGGAAAGCGAGGGCGTGAGCACGTCTTTTTTCCAAGTAGGCGAAACCAAGATAGAGCTGCTGGAAGCCACCAGCCCCGATAGCCCCATTGCCAAGTTCATCGAGAAACGCGGCGAAGGCATACACCATATAGCTTTCGACGTGGCCGACATACAAGCCGAGGTGGCCCGCCTCAAGGCCGAAGGGTTTACCGTGCTCAACGAAACGCCCAAGCCCGGGGCAGACAATAAGCTGGTGGTGTTCCTCCACCCCAAAAGCACCAACGGCGTGCTTATCGAGCTTTGCCAAGAGCGATAAAAAAAGGCCGCCCCTTTTTCAAGGAACGGCCTCTATCTTCAAGCCTTACAGGCTCTTACTGCACATTTTATTGCACAATCAAACGCTTGCTCACCTGCTCGCCACTGGCAAGGCTCAGCGTAACTACATACGTACCGCGGTTGATGCCTTCCAAGGCAACACGATGGTATTGCGGGTCGGCTACTTTGCTGTCGCTCAGCACCAAACGGCCCGTAATGTCGAACAATTCAATCTTAGCCAAGCTGTAATTATGGTCGCCCAAGTGTATGTTCAAACCGCCGCTGGTAGGGTTCGGGTAGATGTTAATCATCGAGTTGATAACGGCCAAGTCGTTGATACCCACAGGCTCGGTGGCTGGGTCGGCAGTTTCAACGGCCGTAGAATCGATGTTGGCAGGATCCAACGCTACCAATAGGCGCGGAATGAAATACTGCATAATGGTGTCGATGTAAGTTTCAGCCTTTTCGCGGCTAGCGTAAGGGTTAAGGGCACTGCCATAACCGGTATACGGGCCGGGGAACGAAGGAGACGGGTTGCCTGCATCAATTATCCTTGGCTCGTTGGTATCGTACCAAGCCCAAGGTTCAAAACCGTTGGCAGCGGCGGGCTGGCCATATCCGGCACCAAACCAGAACAAGCCTTCGTAGGCTGGGTTGCGGCCCTCGGCAACGGTAGTTACCGGGTCGGTAAAGTTGGCATTAATCCAAATATCGTTGTTGCCCACGTTGTGTTGGCGCAGGGCAATGTCGGCACTTCCGGTTACTTCCACCACCGGGTCGCCGGTAGCCGAAACGATAACCGTGCCTGTGGCAAACGGGGTAAGGGCATCGGCCGCGCCGTGGAAGCTAACCACTGGTGGCTCACCGGCCTCAATCCAAGTGCTGTCGCCAGCGGCACCGCCCAGGTTCAATATAAGTTGCACGGCAGAAGAGTAGCCCGGGTTGTTGAGCACGTTTACGCCCACCGTACCGCCTTCGCCGTAGAAACCGCCGACAAGGTCTTGGTTGATGAACAAATCGCCGCTAACGGGGTCCCTAAACTTGGCCAGTTCTATTTCCGACAGCTTGTTAAGGTTGCCCAAAGCGAGGGCCACGTAACCGCCCGAGTTGGAGCCGCCCACCACAATGCGGTAAGGGTCAATGTTGTAATCGTTATTGGCATCGGCATCCTTGCGGAACCACCTAACTGCCGCGTGGGCATCTTGCATGGCACGGTACACGGCGTTGATGATGGAGTTGGCCTTGGCCGGTTGGCCAGATGCCAACGGGTTCCACCCGATGCGGTAGCCCACCGAAGCGGCCACAAAGCCCCTCTTGGCAAACTGGGTGGCCAGTTCAATCATTACACTGTCGCGCTTGTCGCCGAAAGGCAAAAAGGCACTCTTGGGCAGGAAGCTACCGGCGTGGAAAAGCAAGATAACGGGGCGTTGGCCGGCGTAATGTGGGCCACCCACGGTATCGTCGGCCGGCTCGTATATATCCATTTGAAGGTTGATGAGCGCAGGCGTGCCTGAAAGTACGGAGTAGTTTTCGCCGTATTTCACATCCAGCGTAATATCAACGTCGGTAAATACTTCGTCTTCGTACCGCGTTTGCGCAAACGCGAACGCAGGCAAAAGCATGAGTACCCATAATAGTGAGGAGATACGTTTCATAAATAGAGGTTTTTGGGTTTACGATTTTAGTATTATAAATATAGCGATTCGGGAATTATCAAATGCTACCCAAGTCAAACAAAATAGAAGCATACGCCAATCGGCCTATCCTTGGGCCACCGTAAGTTTGGTACACTTTGTTGTTCAGCACGTTGGTTGCACCAATTTTGAACGTAGTGTGCCATTTTTTGTGGTTGTAGTTTATTTGCGCATCCACCAAGCCATAAGAAGGGATGGTGCCCGTAAACTGCGGCGAGCCCTCGAACAAAAAGCCTTGCACCCACTTGTAGTTTATGTTGAAGCCCCAGTTTTTGAGCGTGGCGTTACGTATCTTCAGCACTATATCTCTACCGGAGATGCCCACGTTGAACTTGTGCTCGGGGGTGTTGAAGGCCGGGATGATGGGGTCGGTTGAGCCACGGCGGTCCAAGCGGTTCCAAGAGTAGTTGCCGCTAAGGGCATAGTACTTGCCAAAGCCATAGGTAAGGCCGATGGCGAAACCTTGGGTTGAAACCCTGTCCGTGGCATTGGCCGACACGCGATAGAACTGTGTGTTGGTAATGTAGTTGAAGCTGGTGTCTATTTCCAGTACCGCGCCTATGTTGTAGCCCAAAAAGTCTTTGTACCAGTTGTAGTAATAGCTCATATCCACAAACAAGCTCTTAAACAATATGCCCTTGTAGCCTATCTCTATGGTTTTTACCTTTTCGGGCCTTACGGGAGCCACGTTGAAGTAGTCCAGCGAGTCGCGCACGAAGGCCACGCCCGAGAGCGCGGCGAAGTAAGACTCTTGCGTTACCAAATTCTCAAACCCGTTCAAATTGCCCACCAACAAAGCGCGGCCTACGTTGTAGTACAGGTATTGGTCTTGCAGGGTAGGGTTGCGCACCGCCGAGGAGAACGATAGGCGAAACGAGTTGTTGACGTTCTGTTTCCACACGATGGATGCCGCGGGCGATACCACGGGCTTAAAGTTTTGGTTTTTGTCAATCCTCGCCACGGCGGTAAGGGCCAAGCGTTCGTTCAGCAAATCGGTACCCACGCCCACATATCCGCCAACTTCCCAGTTGCGGATGCGGATGCCCGCCGTATCGCTAAAAATGGTGC
>CAYYZT010000030.1:0-8740 GCA_964476015.1 uncultured Chitinophaga sp. | reverse complement strand
GTATAGAGCCTAAAGTTGCCGCCCACGGTAACATCGAAAATGTATGGGCGGAAAATGTATTCGCCTTGTATATGCGAGAGCGACGACTTGTCATAAAACTTGGAGCCGCCCTCCAAGAAAGTGGTATTTGATACGATGTCGTTGAAAGCGGCATCAAACTCCGGCGTGCCCGGTTCCAAACGCCCTATATAACCCAACGATGCGCTATCGGCAAAGTTACGGGCCAGCTCGTGGTAGTATTCCACCAAATCACGG
Source organism: uncultured Chitinophaga sp. (assembly GCA_964476015.1). Classification (GTDB taxonomy): domain Bacteria; phylum Bacteroidota; class Bacteroidia; order Chitinophagales; family CAIOSU01; genus CAIOSU01. The sequence goes on along the minus strand of CAYYZT010000030.1, from coordinate 8,485 downwards.
TTTGCATCCAGTACCGATTGGGCCTGCGCCAAGGTAGCCGGACGGCTTGCGCCGAACCAATCCAAGCTATTCGGATCGGGGAAGCCCGGCAAAGCATGTATAACTGGGCTCACATTGTTGCGCCAGTAAGTGGAGTAGTTTTGGCCCCAAGCCGCATCGGGTTTTGATTGGCTTTGCAGCAACAAGGCCGTAAACACGGCATCGTAAGAGTCGCCAGCATTTTCTATGGTGTGGTATGCCCGCACAAAAAACTTGTTGGGCTGCGATATTTCCAGTCGGTTTTGGTAAAACTTAAGCCCTTTCAGGCTGTAGCGGTTGTCGCCTTGGTACACCGTGGTGCCCGCCCCGAAGTTGAACGAGTAGCTCACCTCCACGCTGTCGGAAATGCGGTAGTGCAGCGCGGTGCCCGCTTTGTAGTTGCGTGTATCGTAGTCCACCAGATCTTTTTCGTTGTAGCCAGTGCGGTACAGGCGGCCGAGGCCCGGCAAATCCCTTATCTGCGGCTCGAAGTTGTTGGCATCGGCACTGATGTTCTCGTCGCCATAGCGGTTCACTGCATCGTAGCCACCGAGGTTGGTAGACGGGGCCAGCGTGCCCTGCACTTGGCTCATGTTGTCGGCCTCCCAATCGTCGGCGCGCAAGTAAGAGAAATTTACTTTGAAGGCGAATTTGTCGTCGCCGTTTTTATTCTTGAATTTCCGGGCATAGCGTATCGCCCCCTCAAAAAGATTACGCTCGCCGCCCTTTACCATCACGCTCAGGCCCGTGTGATAAAACGGGTTTTTGGTGCGCATGCTTATAACGCCGTTGAAAGCGTTGGGGCCGTAAAAGGCCGAACTGGCACCTACTATCAGGTCCACGTTTTGTATGTCCAGCTCGCTGGAGCCCACAAAGTTGCCCAGAGAAAAGTTGAGGCCGGGTGCCTGGTTGTCGGCCCCGTCAACCAATTGCAGGGTACGCACCGGGCGCGTGCTGTTGAAACCACGGGTATTGATAACCACAAAGCCCAAACTGGCAGTGGTGAGGTCAACCCCCTTGAGGGTGCCCAAGCCGTTGTAAAAGCTGGCCGCGGGCGTTTCTTTGATGGCGGCAAGATTCATCGATTCCACCGTGAGCGGCTCTTCCAATTGTTTTTCACTGATACGGCTGGCCGTAATTTCCACCCCCTCTACCTTGATGGCATCGCTAGAAAGCGAAATGCGGATGGGGCTGCCCACGTTGGCAGCCGTAACCACAAACTCCTTGTTGGTATAGCCCAAATAGGAAATCTCCAAGGTAACGGGCAGGGGCCTTTCGCCCAAATCGAGTTCAAAGTTGCCGTCGAAGTTGGTGGTGGTGCCTACTAGCGTGCCTTTTATCAAAACAGTGGCACCCACAATCACTTCCCTGTTATCGGCATCGGCCACGCTGCCCTTTACAATGGTTTGGGCCAGCAGGGTGTTGGTAGCGAGGCAGGTAAACGCAATTAAAAAACAGTAAACGGATATAGTGCGGGTATATACTCCTTTCATAGTGAAAACCTCATTGGCATGCGTTATCGAACAAGGTTTGGTAAATAAAGCAAGTTTTCGCTTAATAAAAAAATAACGGATTGTTGAAATGGCTTGCCAGTGCATACTTTTGTATTCCTGTTTTTTGGGTAGATGCCCGTTACGGCAAACACCAAAACCAGTCAATTTTCTTATATTTACCACCCGCACGAAAAAGAGATATCTTGAGAGTATTTGCAGTTGCTTTATTCACCCTTTGTTGCATATCGAACCTGGCTTATGCACAAGGCGGTGCCGATGATGTGAAAACCCGCACCCAACAGTTGCGCAACCAATTGGAAGCATACGTGGCCAACGCCCCGGCCGACAAAAAAGTATTGCACATGCAGCGCGCGCAAAACTGGTTCTACGCCCTCAACGCGTTTACCAACCTGCCCACACTGGCCCCCAGCGACAAAATAAGCGACTTGGACCCCAACGAAACCGAATGGCTCAATCAACTGCAAGGCCACATAAACACGCTGGACGTAGCCGACGACGGCAAAACGAACTCCAAAACCAAATCGCAGCAGTTTGTGCATGCCCTGCCCTTGGTAAAAAACCAGTTTGTGGTGCAGCCCATCAACCCGGTATATTTTTTCGTGGGCAAGGATACCGTGTGGCAGATAACGGTAAAGGGTTCTTTTCCGCTGCTACTCCAAGACAGTTCCGAAATCTACCTTTCCACCACCACCCACAAAGTGCCCTACACCGCCGCTACCGATAGCTCCATTACATTCCAAGCATCGCCCGCCCAACTTGGCCTTAGCGATGCGGCAGCCTTCGACGTAAAGAACATACAGCTGCACTTGGTGGGGCAAGTAGGCAAAAAAACAAACAAGAAAAAGCAGTTTGTAGCCGTTTACGATTTGTACGCCATGGCCCTGCCACAGTCCGCAGGCAAGCTCACCGTTACCAAAACCAGCAGCGCGCAAAACACCGAAAAGCAGAGCAAGCGCACCCGTACCTTTTTATTGAACGGCAGTAAGGGCAACTTGGTGGAAAAACAGTGCGTGCCCAACCCCGACGGATGGGCGTTGATACCCGAATCGGTAGAGTTGGTGGTGGAGTCGTCTTCCGGCACGGCCAAGCGCGACTGGAGCTACCACAAAACCATTAAAGACGGCAAAACCTGCTTTACCACCGAGGTGTTCTTCAACAGTGCCGGCCCCAGTGGCAAACTGGAATACCACATTAAGTACGACATACGCCGCAACACCACCGAGGCACTTACCGAAACCAGCGAGATTGGCCTTACTTGGAACGATGTGCAGCACTTCAACTTCGATACGCCCATCAGCAAGGTAGTATATACCGACCCTTGGGGCACCGACAGCGTAATAACAGACACCAGTTACCTTTCGCCATGGCTGCAACTGGAAATGCAGAACAAAAACAGCATTGCCATAAAAACGCCGCCTTTGGTTCCTTAACACATCCACCACCACCTTCTACCCCTGAAACTAAAAATGGCCCACACCCTAAAAACCTATATCCTCCTGTTGGCTTTGTGCCTGCCCGCCCTCGGCACGCTTAGCCAAAGCCCCAAGGAAATAGCCTATCCGCTGTTGCGCGTGTACGCCGAAACCGAGTACAAGGACAGCAAGCGCAACTATGCCATAACCAGCGACGGGCGGGGACTGCTGTACTTTGGCAACGAAAACGGCATATTGGAGTACGACGGTACCCGCTGGAGGCACATCAACGTGCCCCAAAACGCGGCCGTGCGCGCCCTTGCCACCGATGCAAAAGGCCGCGTGTACGTGGGCCTAGACGGCGACTTTGGCTACCTGGCCCCCGATTCGTTGGGCAGCTTGGGCTTCGTTTCGCTGTCGCAGCGGCACAAAATAGCGGGGCCATTCGGCAGCTTTTTGGCCGTGTATGCCAGTGCCGATGCGGTTTTCTTCGTATCGCTAAACCGGGTGCTGGTATATAAAAACGGCAAACTGGAAGAACCCACGCTGCCCAAGCCCCTGCTGCGCAACCCGGCTTTTTTTGTAAACGGCAAGCTCTACCTTACCTTGGCCGACGACGGCCTGAGCCTGCTGGAAGGCAACAGCTCTAAGCCCCTTTTCGGCAAGGACAACAACTGGAACAACGAGGGCCTTTACGCCATGTTGCCCGTTGGAGATAGGCAGATAGTGATAGGCCGCAAGTTTGACGGGCTGATGCTATGGAACGGCACCGAACTGAAACCCTTTGCCACACAGGTGGACAACTACCTGCGCGAAAACCTGATTTCGGGCGGGCTGGTGCTGCCCGGCGGCGATTTGGCCATTACCACCCTGCGCGGCGGCGTGGTGGTGGTGAGCCCCCAGGGCAAGGTGGTGCGGATATTCAACCGCGAGAGCGGCCTGCCCGACAATACCGTGAACGCGGCTTTCCTCGACCAACAAAACGGCCTGTGGCTGGCTACTGACAATGGGTTGGTGCGCATATCGCTATACTCGCCCGTGGAGCAGTTTAACGAGCGGGCTGGCCTGCAAGGCAACGTGAACAGCATCGTGCGCCACAACGGCGTGCTCTACGTATCAACCACGCAAGGCATATACTACCTAAAGGACTTGGCCGCTGCCGACCTGGCCAAGAGCTATTTTAGGCACCACTCCGGCTTTAGCGACATACCGGGCTTCTATACCGAATTCCACGACCTTATCTCCACCCCCAAGGGGCTTTTGGTGGCCACCGCCGATGGGGTTTACAACTTGGCCAACAACACCCCCACACGCGTTATTAGCTCCAGTGCCAATTTCCTTGCCATACATCCCAATGATTCTAGCATCGTTTTTGCAGGATTGAACGATAGTTTGGTAGCGTTGCGGTACTCCGGCAAACAATGGGAACGCCATCCGGATTTCCAAGCCGTGCCGGGGGCCTTTACATCCTTGGTGGTAGTAAAGGATGGCCTTTGGGCCGCAACGCAAAACGACGGGCTTTTAAAGATGACCATGAATGTAGGAGATTTTACACCATCCAAGGTAAATTACTACACTACTGTGGAAGGACTTCCCTCCAATGCGGGCAATCTTTTGTTTTTAATGTATGGCGAATTGGTAGTTTCTACAGCTACCCAAGGTGTATATACCTTCGATGCCGCCAAAGGCCAATTTTCCCCTTCCTCGCTGTTTAAAGGTACATTTAGGGATGCAGGCAAAAAACTGCTGGACATACAGAAGATTTCCGATTTGCGGTACATCGTTATCAGCAATGTTGACCAAGGTATAGCCACCCAGCAAGAAGACGGCACCTTCAGCATCAGCACACAGATATTTAAAAACCTTGCCGACCAATCGTACACCACCGTTTTTAAAGACATAGATGGGCAGGTATGGCTGGGCGGCAACCAAGGGCTGCTTCGTTTTTCCAGCATAGACTCTGCCGCCGGCAGCAATTTCCAGAGCCTGATACGCCGCGTACAGTCGGGCGACGGCAACGTGATGTTCGATGGCACGTATTACGACGAGGCAGGATACCCCGTAATGAAACAGCCGCAGCAACTGCTGCCCGAGCTATCGTATAACGACAACGCCATCAGGTTCGATTTTGGGGCCACGAGCTACCAGTTTCCAGAGTTTACGGAGTACCAGTTTCAGTTGGAAGGGTTCGATGCGGGTTGGTCTGAGTGGACCAACGATGCCCGTAAAGACTATACCAACCTGCCCGAAGGCAGCTACACATTCAAAGTGCGCGCCCGCAACGCCTACGACGGCATTAGCAAAGAAAGCTCGTATGCCTTCTCCATTACCCCGCCATGGTACCGCACCTGGTGGGCCTATGTGTTGGTGTTTGCAACCATTGGCCTGCTTATATACCTCATTATATTTATCCGCTCGCGCCAACTGCGGGTGGAGAAGCAAAAACTGGAAGCGTTGGTAAACGAGCGCACACAAGAGTTGAAGGAATCTCAAGACCGCTTGGTGGAGCAGCAAAAGCTGGCCTCGCTGGGCCAGTTGACTGCCGGTATAGCCCACGAAATAAAAAACCCCCTCAACTTTGTGAACAACTTTGCCGAACTATCGGAAGAATTGCTGGAAGAGCTGGAAGAAGAGGTTAAGAAACAGGAGATACCCGACGAAGACCTAGGCAACATAGAGGCCCTTTTGGAAGACTTGCGCCACAACGTGCAAAAAATTAACGAGCACGGAAAGCGTGCAGACGGCATTGTGAAAGGCATGTTGATGCACTCGCGAAACCAAAGCGGCGAAAAAGAACCGGTGGACCTGAACAAAATGGTGGATGAGAACGTAAACCTCGCCTACCATGGCCTAAGAAGCAAACAACAGGGCGTAACCGTACAGTTTATCAAACAGTTCGAAGAAGAACTGCCCACCATCTCGCTCGTAAAGCAAGATATTTCGAGGGTAATATTAAATATAGCCAATAACGCCATCTATGCGGCGTTCAAGAAGAAACAGACTACTGGCGAAGATTTCGTTCCAACGGTTACCATCATAACCAAAACTGACGGAAACTTTGCCTCGGTATCGATAAAAGATAACGGCACGGGAATATCGAAAGAAAACCTTTCGAAAATTTTCAACCCGTTTTTTACCACCAAGCCCACCGGCGAAGGCACGGGGCTTGGCCTGTCCATTAGCTACGATATTGTAGTTAAAGGACACAACGGAAAACTGGATGCCAGCAGCAAGGAAGGTGAATATACTGAGTTCGTAATCAGGTTACCTTTATAAATAACTTGCCCAAGGTTAAGTGGTTTTACGTAAGAAACGCTTTATTTGTAAGTACATCTAAAATATACAAGGTGATGAAGATTCTGGTAGTTGATGACGAGCGCGACGTAGAAGCGTTGTTCCGTCAACGATTTCGGAGGGAGTTGAGGGGTGGCGAGGTCGATTTTAAATTTGTTTTCTCCGCCGAGGAAGCGTTGGAATATTTGCGGCAATTGAGCCCGTTTGACTTGGTATTGGTGTTGAGCGACATCAACATGCCGGGCATGACGGGGCTAGAGCTGCTGAAAATAGTGAAGGAACAATTCCCGCACCTGCGCGTGTTCATGATTTCCGCCTATGGCGACGAGCAAAACTATAATACGGCCCAAAATTATGGTGCCGATGATTTTGTTACTAAACCGGTAGATTTTAGTAACTTGAGGGATAAAATCCTCGCTCTCAAAAAATGACCACTCCAACGCCTCCAAAAATTCTGCTGGTTGACGACGAACCCGATGCGGAAGACCTTTTCAGGCAAAGATTCAGGCGCAAGATAAGACAAGGCGAACTGGAGTTTCAGTACGCCAACAACGGCGTGGTGGCCCTGCAGCACCTTGCCCTGCACCCCGATACCGATGTAGTGATTACCGACATCAACATGCCCGAAATGGACGGGCTTACCCTGTTGCGGAAGATAAAGGAACAAAACCTGCCAGCACGCATTATTGTAATGAGCGCCTATGGCGATATGGGCAATATACGCGCGGCCATGAACAGCGGCGCGTTCGATTTTATTACCAAGCCCGTTGATTTCCACGACCTCGAACTTACCCTAAGCAAAACCTTGGAAGAGGTAAAGCTGCTAAAAGAAGGCCAGCAGGCCAAGTACCAACTGGTGGATGCCGAGCAGGCCCGCGAACGCGCAGAGCAGAGCAAAAGATTCAAAGAGCAGTTTTTGGCCAACATGAGCCACGAGATACGCACGCCTATGAACGCAGTGGTGGGCATGACCAACTTGCTGCTTAAAACCGAGCTTACCACGCACCAACTCAAGTATCTCAAGGCCATCAAACAATCGGCAGACAACCTTATCGTTATCATAAACGATATACTGGACATCAGCAAGATAGAGGCCGGACGGCTCGAGTTTGAAAATGTCGATTTCAGCCTTACCGACGTGGTTGACGGCGTGGTGAACACTATCATGTTCAAGAGCGATGAGAAAGGGCTATACTTAAAAACGCATATTGACGAGGGAGTGCCCGTAATACTCAAGGGCGACCCGGTGCGCCTGAACCAGATATTGCTAAACCTTGCGGGCAATGCCGTAAAGTTTACCGAGCAGGGCGGCGTTACCATCAACATCAACCTTGAGGGCAGGCCCCAAGGCAAGATACAGCTCAAATTCAGCGTTACGGATACCGGCATCGGTATACCTGAAGACCGGCTGGATGCCATTTTCGAGAGTTTTTCGCAAGCCGATAGCACCACTACCCGCAAATACGGCGGCACGGGCCTCGGCCTTACCATAAGCAAGCAACTGGTAGAGCTACAGGGAGGTAGCATAGGCGTGGCCAGCAAGCAGGGCCAAGGCACCACGTTCTATTTCGACTTGGCCTTTGAGCCGGGCTTTATGGAAACCGTGGCCGCCGCCAAAACTACCGACCACACCCAAGCCCGCAACGCCCGCATACTGCTGGCCGAAGACAACGCCTTTAACCAGATTGTGGCGCAAGATACGTTGGAGAGCATGTTTGCCGGCATAACGGTACACGTGGTGGAAAACGGCAAGCTGGCCGTGGACAAGGTGCAGCAGGGCCAATACGACCTAGTGCTGATGGACATAAACATGCCCGTGATGAACGGCTTGGAGGCCACCAAGGCCATCCGCGCACTGCACGGCACCGCCAGCAAAACCCTTATTATGGCCATGACGGCCAGCGCCACGCAGGAAGCCATATCGGAGTGCTTTGAAGCAGGCATGAACGATTACATTTCCAAGCCTTTTGTGCCGGAAGAACTGGAGGAGAAAATAGCCGCGCTGCTCAATAACAAGACTACCGCCTCCCCTACCCCCAGCCCCCCACTGCCGCCTGCCGACGGGCCGCTGCACATATTGGTGGTAGACGATAACGACTTTAACCAAATGGTGGCGCAGGATACGCTGCAAACCCTCTTCCCCCAAGCCAAGCTTGACGAGGCCCTGAACGGCCAACAGGCCATAGACAAAATAACCTTGAACGGCTACCACTTGGTGCTGATGGACATCAACATGCCCGTAATGGG
>CAYYZT010000029.1:9754-17466 GCA_964476015.1 uncultured Chitinophaga sp. | reverse complement strand
GGCTTCGGCGGAAATTTCCTTGCTGAAAGGCCAGTTGAAGGACGACAACTTCGCCGTAGGGCTGCATTTCTATAACGATGTGGCGGGCACCGCCGCTTTTGGCACCAACCAGTTGACCCTTTCCGTGGGCTACCGCAAGCAATTGGGCCGCAGGGTGAAACATACTTTGGGTATCGGCGGGCAGTTTAATATGATAGGCCAACGCATCGACACCGAGAAACTGATATTCGACAACCAATACAACGGCATCGAAGTAGACCCCAACCTGCTTTCGGGCGAAAACGTGGCGGGCGGTTCGGGCTTGAAGCCGGATGCTACCATAGGGTTGCTCTACCAGATTATGCCCAGCAAATACGCCAATATGTATGTGGGCGCGGCTTACGGACATATTTTGCAGCCACGGGTTTCGTTGCTTTCCAATGCCAGCTACAAAATGGAGCCGAAATACACGGCCCACTTTGGTGGTTGGTTTCAAGCTACGCGCACGGTAAATTTCTTGCCCAGCATCATGTTTGCCCAGCAGGGTTCAGCACGCCAAATCAACGCCGGTACTTATTTGCAGTTTGTAATGGAGTATCGTGACGATGGCGACGTGGCCTTTGCCATCGGTGCTTGGGGCCGCATCAGCAACACCACGCCCGATGCTTTGGTGGTGGGCGCAAGGTTGGATTTTATCCGTTTCGTGCTCGGCCTTTCTTACGACGTGAACCTATCCAACCTCAGCACGGTGAGCAACTCGCGCGGGGCGTATGAGGTTTCGCTGATTTATTCCGGCGTATTTACCACTATCGGCAAGCGCAGGCTGAGCATCCCTTGTCCGCAATTGTGATGTTTAAGTATCAAGTATCAAGTATCTTTTCCCTGGAAGCCCTTTTATAATTGATACATCGGTACATCAAGTGTAATTTAATCCTATAATCCATGAATCCGGCAAATCCGAATATAGATGTTGTGTTGCTTACCTGCCCGGCATACAACCACCCGAAGGAGATTACGCCCTACATCCAAAACGTGTTGACCGAAGACCGCTTGATTGCCGAAGCGTTGGAGGCAAAGGGCTTAAAAGTGTATCGCACCAGTTGGGACGATGCCGCTTTCGATTGGGCAACCACCCGCGTAGCCCTTTTTCGCACCACTTGGGATTATTTTCACCGCGCCAAGGAGTTCAGTGCTTGGCTGGATAGGGTGCAGCACCGCACCCAACTGATTAACCCCATCGAGACCATCCGATGGAACATGGACAAACATTATTTGCAGGATTTGGCGGATAAAGGTGTGCCCATAGTGCCCACGGTTTTTATTGAAGTGGGGGAGTACCGTTCGTTGCAAGAAATAGTAAAAGCCACGGGTTGGCCACGGCTCATCCTAAAACCCGCCATCTCCGGCGGGGCGAGGCATACTTATAAAATGACAGGGGACGAAGTGGCAGCCCACGAAAGCGTTTTTAGGCAACTGATTGCCGCCGAGGCCATGCTGTTGCAGCCGTTTATGGATTTGGTGGAAAGCAGGGGAGAAGTATCGCATATGGTTTTCGGGGGCAGGTACAGCCATTCCGTACTAAAGCGGGCCAAAGCAGGCGATTTTAGGGTGCAAGACGATTTCGGTGGTAGCGTAAGCGACTACCAAGCCTCGCCCGAAGAAATAGCCTTTGCCGAAAACGTGGTGGCCCAGTGCGATGCTATGCCCGTCTATGCCCGGGTGGATGTGATGTGGGACAACAATGCCCGACCCGTATTGGTAGAGCTGGAAATGATAGAACCGGAGCTTTGGATGCGCAAACAGCCCCAATCGGCACGGTTGTTTGCCGATGCGGTGGCGGAAATGTTAAACAAACGATAAAATCGCCTAATTTTTGCGCCGATTGAAACCAAACGCTTGCTTGCGCTGTCTATGCAGGTAGTTTGCTAGTTTATTCAATCAACAATACGATATGAAATTTTGGGGGGCGCTTTGCGCTTTGCTGCTGTGTAGTCAATTATGGGCGAACAATGCCAAATTAGAATCCTACGAATTGGCTGCCAGCTATTCCATGGATGATTTGCGGCAGCTATGGAAAAAGACCGGCGTGCCCGAGTTTATCGCCCCGCTAAGCAATGGGGTGGATGTGTACGAAATAATCTACCAAAGCACGTGGATTGACGGTACGCCCATCAAAGCCTCGGGCCTGTATTTTGTGCCGCAAGGCAACCGCCAAAACCTACCGCTTATCGTGTACCACCACGGTACACAGATTGAAAAGGAACGCAAGATACGCTTGGGCGGCGAACAGGGTATCTGTATCGGTTTTGCTGCCGATGGCTATGCCGTGCTCATGCCCGACTATTTTGGTTTGGGCAAAGGCGAAAAGAAGCACCTCTACATCCATGCCGAAACGGAGGCCCTTTCCGCCATAGATATGCACCGTAGCGTGCGCACGCTCAACCAGCAAGAAAACATTACTTGGAGCGACAAGCTGTTTATTACCGGCTACTCGCAAGGCGGCCATGCGGCTATGGCCACGCATATTATGATGCAAACGGAGTTCCCCGACGAGTTCAAGGTAACGGCCTCGGCCCCCATGTCTGGCCCGTACGATGTGTCGGGAGACCAAGGCTCCGTAATGTTTGCGCCGTACAGCCATCCGGGCTATTTGCCCTATCTTATTTATTCTTACCAAGAGGTGTACCAGTTGGTGCCGGATGTTAACAAAATTTTCCGTTCGCCCTACGATACGTTGCTGCCGCCTATGTTTGACGGCACCTACTCGATGGGCCAGATAAACAAGGTGTTGCCCTTGGTGCCGAAGGATATGATGATGGACGAGGTGGTAGAGGCTTTCCTTAACGATACGGGCTATGTGTTTAGAAAAGCCCTTCAAAAAAACGACGTGTACAATTGGAAACCCGAAGCCCCGGTGATGTTGTGCTACTGCAAGGGCGACGAGCAGGTGAGCTACAAAAACTCCATCAAGGCCGCCAAAACCATGAAAGCCAACGGCGCATCCAGCGTACGCCTAAAGCACTGCGGCAAAAAATTCAATCACGGTACTTGTGCCCTGTACACCGTTATCTTCACCAAAATGTGGTTCGATAGTTTTGTTGACGGCAGCGTGAAAGGCAAAAAAGGCCCGGCTTTCAAGCGTTTGCTGGTAAATGTGAGCAAGGTGAAAATGGTAAAGGCCCAAAAGAAACGCCAAAAGGAGCGCGAACAGCAAAAAAAGATTTCGGATAAGTAAACAATGGCCCGTGTTTTGATGTTTTAACAGTAATTAACCCCCGGTTAATAATTAATGGTTATTTTTGTAACCCGTGAAAAAGTACCAACAAATACTTAAATCATCTGTTGTGCTGCTGCTGTGTATGCAGTTGTTCAACATTTGCGTGTATTTGCCTTCTTGGGCTTTTCCCGGTAACAAGAAAGCCGATTTGACCGACTCCGTAGTGGAACTGATAGTGGAGGCCGTGGGCCAAGACAATACCATTATGTGTGCCACTGGCAACACCGACAATACTTCCAGCAGCCCTACCATCAACGAGGAGATACTGGAAGACCTCCATCCGCCCGACGAATATAAGCTTGATTTTTCATTGCTCTCCCATTGGGAAATCGGGCGTAATCATTACCATTTCACCCCCGATCTCAAGACACACGTCCTTTCCGTGGTGTCGCCCCCTCCAGATTTTTGCTGATAGATAGTATCTGTATGGCCACCGCCTACATAGGTGTGCCTATACTGTTCCATTATTTTATCATATTATCAGCAAGTTTATGATTGTTATGTTGTGTGCCCAAGCGGGCTCCGCTATAGGAGTACCGAAGCCGGGCGTGTCGAAACCTGAAGTAGGTAACGGAATAGGGGTGGTGTTTTCACTTAAAAATTTTGCCCTATGACGAAGCCTAAAGGAATGTTCCGGGAGCTGCAGAGTGATGCGCCTGCCGGGTTGGTTGTGTTTTTGGTAGCCCTGCCGTTGTGCTTGGGTATAGCCTTGGCCTCGGGTGTCGACCCGTTTGCGGGCCTTATCGCCGGTTTTGTAGGCGGTTTGGTGGTGGCTACGTTTAGTGGTTCGCCGTTGAGCGTGAGCGGCCCGGCTGCTGGTCTTACGGCCATAGTGCTTAGTGCCATGGAGCAACTGGGCGCCTACGAAACCTTCTTGCTTGCAGTAGTACTGGCAGGTGCGCTACAAGTGCTGTTGGGGGTGGTTAAGGCAGGTATCATTGGCTACTATTTCCCTTCGGCGGTTATCAAAGGCATGCTGGCGGGTATCGGTTTGATACTGGTGCTTACCCAGTTGCCACACGCGCTGGGCTACGATGCGGCCACTATGGAAGACGAGGCCATGGGCGTGGTTGACCAAAAGGAAGCCACCGGTATTTTGGTGGTGGATGGCCTGATGGTGATTTGGCAAGCGTTGAACAACATCGAGCTTGGGGCGATTATTATCGCGGCGGTATCCATGGTTATTTTGATTTCGTGGGATTTGCCCGCATTAAAGCGTTTCAAATTCTTCAAACTGGTACCTGGAGCATTGATTGCCGTGCTGGTGGGTGTGGTGCTCAACCAAATTTTTAGCAGTGCGAGCCAGAATCTGCACCTAACCGACAACCACCTGATACAGTTGCCGGTGGCCAAAAGCGCGGGCGATTTCTTCTCGTTCTTTACCCTGCCCGATTTTACCGCGTTTACCAACGTGCAGGTGTACGTGGTGGCGTTTACCATTGCCATAGTTGCCAGTTTGGAGTCGTTGCTTAGCGTGGAGGCTACCGACAAGCTCGACCCTTACAAGCGCAACACGCCCACCAACCAAGAGCTTCGCGCACAGGGCTTCGGCAACATGCTGAGCGGTTTGATTGGCGGCTTGCCCATCACGGCCGTTATCGTTCGCAGCTCTGCAAACGTAAACGCGGGTGCCAAAACCAAGATGTCCGCCATTATACACGGCGTATTGTTGTTGGGCTGTGCCATTTTCATCCCGCAGATACTCAACCTTATACCCAAAGCCTGTTTGGCTGCCCTATTGCTGATAGTGGGCTACAAACTGGCCAAGGTATCTCTGTTCAAGGAGATGTTCCGCTTGGGCTGGAGGCAGTTTATCCCGTTTGTGGTTACCATCGGCGTTATTTTGGCCACCAACCTGCTTTACGGTATCGGCGTGGGCATGGTAGTAGCCATCTTCTTTATCTTGAAGGATAACTATACCACCCCTTATTTCTTTAAGAAAGAGTGCAAAGAGACTCCCGGTGCTTGCTTGCTGGAGCTATCGGAACACGTAAGCTTCCTTAACAAAGGCAGCGTACAGCTTACTTTGGATGAGCTGCCCGATGGCTCGCACATCATTATCGATGGCACCAAAACCGTACGGATAGACTACGACGTGCAGGAAGTGCTGTACAACTTCTGGAACAATGCAGGCCAGAGGGACATAAAAGTGGAATTGAAGAATGTTGATTTTAATGGTTTTAAACCGTCCAGTGGACACTAAAAAAGATTGTTATGCAAAAATCATATAACCGTTTAATAGAGAACAACAAGACGTGGGCGGAAGCAAAACTGGTACAAGACCCCGATTTTTTTAAAGACAGCGCCAAAGGCCAAAGCCCCGAATTTTTGTGGGTAGGTTGCTCTGATAGCCGCGTACCGGCCAACGAGATTACCAATACCGAGCCGGGCGAAATTTTTGTACACCGCAACATTGCCAACATGGTAGTGCATACCGACCTCAACTTTATGAGCGTGCTGCAATATGCCGTAGAGGTGCTGAAGGTGAAACACATTATTGTATGCGGCCACTATGGCTGTGGCGGCGTTATCGCGGCCATGGGCAACGGCAACCACGGCATGGTAAACAAATGGCTGCGCAACATTAAAGAGGTGTATGCCAAGTACGAGCCGGAACTGGATGCCATAGACGGCGATAAAAAACGCGCCAACCGCTTGGTGGAACTGAACGTAATTGAGCAGGTACACAACCTTGCCAAAACCAGCATAGTGCAGAAGGCGTGGGCCAACCGTACCTTGCAGATACACGGTTGGGTATATGGTTTGGAAACGGGCCGCATCCGCGATTTGGGCTGCATGTTGCACGAAATTGAAGATTTAGAGCCGATTTTCCGTTACACATTTCATAAAGAACAAGTAGATGTGTAATTTCGATTATTCCTCACACTTGGGGTAGTAGTTTGATGGCCCCGGATGCTCCTGCCAGGGTTTCCGGGGTTTTTCTTTTTTATGGCAAGTGCAACTCCATAGGCCCTAAAACCGTTATGTTTGCCAAGGCTATGGGTATCCCTTACAAATGGTTTGTTTTGCTGCTGTTGCTGGTTGCTGGCCCCGTTTTTGGGCAGGCCAAGCGCGACAAGTTGAGGCAGCAATTGAATATGGTGTACGGCGCGGAAATGCTGTCGGCGGACATCGATGTTTTCCACCAAGCACTTCAACAGGGGCACCCCGACCTTTATCGGTATGTGCCCAAGCGGCAACTCGATTCATTGATAGTGGATTTGAAAGCAAAATCGCATACGCTTTCTTTACGCCAGTTTTACAACCAACTCAACCACATCGGCTCCTTGATTGGCTGCGGCCACTTGCTTATTAGCTACCCTAAGCCGTTGGAAAAGTACTTCCAGAAATATGCCTATTACCCACCGTTGCATTTGGAAGTAGGGGATGGGCATGCCGTACCGGTTAAGAATTTGATGGGAGGGGAGGTGCCAGCCAAAGCCGTGGTAAAATCCATTAACGGTATACAGGTGGATAGCTTGGTGCGGCAAATCAACCATCACTTAATGCGCGACGGGTACACCTTAACCGCCAACGATTGGCTGATGTACCGCGGGTGGTTCAACGAGTTCTACATCCGCTATATTGAAGATAGCAGCCAGTACAACTACGTGTTGCAAACACCCACCGACACTGGTTTCCAAATCCAGCAACTTACCCTGCCCGGGCTGGATTATACTACCCTGAAATTCCCCAGAAAAAAACGCCCCAAGCCCGAACAGCAGCTCACCCTTACTTACGATGAGGATACCCGAACGGCCATACTCACCATTAAGTCGTTCGACCCGATGGCCATTAGAAGGGGCAAACAGAAGTATAACAAGTTTATACGAGAGGCATTTTGGCACATTTACCAAACCCGCCCCGAACAGTTGATTATAGACCTGCGCGACAACGAGGGCGGCAATTCTTTTTACCCCGAACAATTGATTGGGTACCTCAGCCAAGAACCTTATAGGCTATACCGCAACATGGAAATAAAATACCGCACCCAACAGCAAAGCAAACCACCGCTGCTGAACATTAAGGGCAAGCGCGGTTATAGGCGTATAGAGAAACAAAGCATACCCGTGGGCAACGGCAATTTGGCCTTTAAGAAATTTACCGACCAATTGATTTATAACTTCCCCTATGCCTATCCGGGTACGGTGTATGTAATGGTAAACGGCGGCACTTATTCCGCCGCATCGGAGTTGGCCTGTTATCTCAAGGAGCATGTTTCGGCGGTGGTTGTAGGCTCAGAAACGGGCGGTAGCTGTGACCCCATTACGGCAGGCATGTTCGGCAGTGCCACGCTGCCCCATACGGGTATTGTAGTGAGCATTCCTTTGATTGCGTTTGAGAAGGACCTTTTAATAACCTGTTTAAATCCAGTACACATAGGAAGTCTCTAGGTCGTACATTGTTCGTTGGATTTAACAGGGAAACATAATACTTTGATGGAATCTGTTTTATC
>CAYYZT010000029.1:8213-9744 GCA_964476015.1 uncultured Chitinophaga sp. | reverse complement strand
AGAAGGACATCAAACAACCCCGCCAACCAGGCTGTGGCCTTAAGCCCGATATCGACCAATATCCCTACCACGCCGAGCCTATCCCCGATAAGAATATGGAGGATTTGCTAAACATCATCCAGCAAAAGCAACTACTGCCCCAGCCATAATAAAAAAGGCCGCCGCACTATTGTGCGGCGGCCCAACTTCAAATCGCGTGTATAAGGATTAGTTTTTAACGAAGCGGCCAGTAGAAACGCTGTTCTCGCCTACTACTTTCACCAAGTAAACACCGTTGCTCAACGTGCTCACGTCCACGGTTAGGTTTTGGTTGTTAGCACCGTTCAGTTCCAGTACGGTAGCACCGCTCAGGTCAACTATTTTCACGGTGCTGTTTTGGAAATTGGCAGGAATAGTAACCGTGTTGATGGCAGGGTTCGGGAAGATGGTAATATCTTCGGTAGCTGCAACCTCGCGGATGCCCACGCTGGTGTTTTTGTCTACCACGGCAAAGGGGCTCAAAGAAGTGATGCCTTCGCGGGTGAGGCTAAAGCGGCCAGAGGCTTCGGCAGTGGCCGATGCTGCGGCATAAGTATCCCAAGAGCCGTTGGTATAGTGGCTTATGTAGGCAGAATCGCTGTTAAAGCCGTTTACCTCCATGCTGCTGCTCCACTCCACTTGCAGGTCGATGTCGATATTGGTGCTGGTGGTAGATTCCACATACCAAGTAGCGTTCACCAAGCTCTGGAAGCTGGCAGCATTGCCGCCGCTGGTGCCGTTGGTCCACACGCCTTCGTTCACGTGTATGCCGAACATGCCGCTGGTGCTGCCGTTCAAGGTAATTTCGGCAGGGGTGTAGTTAGCCTCGGTACCTATGTCAAACGTAGCGGAACCGTTGCCGGCTACTTCCAACCACAGGCCGCCTTGGGCAGTAGTTACTACATAGCTGTTGTTTCCTGCACCGGTAATTTGGCCGCCGGAGGCAATGGTAAGGTTGCCATCGGTAAGCACTACCAAGCCAGAGGTAAAGGCCAATTCATCTTCCACGGTCAAGTCGCTAAGGATGGATACGGAACCACCATCTTGGATGTTGATGATCAAGGTGCCCACGGCATTGCCGTTGCCGCTGCCGCCAGCGTTGCCGCCGAAGCTCAAGCCGCCAGTAGTGGAAGTAGCACTGTTGATGGTGATGGAGCTGCTGCCGTCGCTGGTGATGTGGCCATCGATGCCGCCGGTAATGTCGCCATTAATGGTGAGGTTGTAGCCGTTCAAATCCAAGCTACCGCCTTGCAAATCCAAAGTACCGTTTACGGTAATGTCGTTGCCGATGCTCACGTAAGAAGTAGAGTCGTCCAAGTCGATGGTCAAATCGGTCAAGCCGCTACCGGTGCCGAAAATGCCCAATTCCACGTCGCCGCTACCGGTTACGGTAAGGTCGAAGCCAGCACTGCCGTTAAAGTTGCCGGTGCCCATTACGTTTGCGGAAGCATCAACCCATATGTCGGCACCTGCACCTAGGGTAATGGTGTTGCCGTTGGTATTGAGGTTGCCG
>CAYYZT010000029.1:0-8203 GCA_964476015.1 uncultured Chitinophaga sp. | reverse complement strand
CAGCCAGCTCCAAGGTACCGGTTACGGTAATGTTGGAGCCAAGGCGGATGCTGCCGTTGTTGTCTATATCAATGGTAAGGTCTTCCAATACCTGATTTTGGCCACTGCTGCCCAAGGTAAGGTTGCCCGCCACGTTTCCGCTCGTCATAACGTGGATGGAAGAACTGCCGCCGCCGTTGATGTTGCCATTGCCCGTAGCGCTGATGTTGCCAGTAATGGTCAAATCGTGGCCATCCAAAGAAAGTTCGCCGCTGGTAAGGGTAAGGGTACCGCTCACGGTGAGGTCGCTGCCCAAAGAAACATCGTTGGAGCCGCCCAAATCGATGGTAAGGTCGCCAATGGTGCCGCCGTTGCCAGAGCCGCTGGAAGTGATGTTCAAATCGCCGCCGATGCTGGCATTGCCATCCAAAGTAAGGCTACTGTTGCCGTTGGCGTGTATGCTGCCGTTGCCGCTAATGTTGCCGCTGATGGTCAGCTCCACGTCGCTGATATCCAACGTGCCTGAGTTGTTGCTCAAAGTGCCGTGTATGTGCAGGTCGCTGTTCAGGTCAACGGTTGCGCTGCTAGGCAGGTTGATGGTAAAGTTGTTTACAGACTGTGAACTGCCCGTAAAGGAGAGCGAGCCGCCCGTGCTGCCGTTCAGCGTAATGTTGGTGGTGTTGCTGCCCGTAATAGAGCCGCCGCCAGCTACGTTAAAGCCGCCGTTTAGGGTAAGGTTGTTACCGTTGGTGTTCAACTGGCCGCCTTGCACGCTCAACATGCCATTAACGGTAAGGTTGCTGGTAAGGCTCACGCTTTGGTTGCTGTTGCCCAAGTTGATGGTAACGTTGTTAAGCCCGTTGCCGGTAAGTTCTAGGCCGCCAAGGGTAGAGTTGCCGTTGTACACTACGTTATAATTGTTGGTAAGCGACAACAAGCCACTGCCCGTAAGGCTCAAGCTGCCACCATTGATAACAATGGTGCTGTTGTTTTGCAAACCGATGGAACCGCCATTGCCGATGGTGAGCACACCGCCGGTAAGCTCCAAAGTTTGGTTTACGGTAAGGTCAAGGGCCAGGGTAACGGTAGTGGCAGCACTTTGGAAGCTATTGGCCGTTACGTCGCCAGTGAAGGTAACAATGGCCAATGCACCCAGCTCCAGCTCATCCACCACAATATCGCCAGTGCCCAGCAAAGTGCCTTGGGTAATGGTGAGGTCAGAAGAATTGCTGGTGGTAAGGCTGCCCAATACCTGTAAAGAAGAAAGGGCACCTGTCAACTCCACGTTTTGGTCGAGGTTAACGTCGATGCCCGCGCCGATGATGATTATATCGTTGTTGGAAACGCTACCTGGAGCCGTGCCGCCCACCCAAGTGGCGCTGCTGCTCCAGTTACCAGATGCCGCTGCGGTAAAGGTAGCGGCCGAAAGATTTGAACTCAGGGTAAGAAGGATGGCAATGGCCAGTGTGTGTACCCCAATAAAGCTGCGTAGAAGTTTATTGCTCATAAAGTTTGGTTTTTGGAAAATTTGATTCGGGACTTCCCCAACCAAAACCCATACCTTATTTAATTTGCATCTAACGCAACGCATGGCTAAACCCTTTTTAGATAAAGGCTTTGAGTTATTTTGTATCGACAAAATTGGGCAGTGTAGCGGAGGGCATACAGTAAGAGCGTTGGGAAAAAATTATCCCATACGTTGAGGAAGCCCATCAACAATTGAATAAAACAACAAATGGGCACTTATTTATCATGTCTGGCTATCGTTGTTCCAACAATAATGCCAAACCCCTTATCGCATAAAAACAGAAAGCCCACCTGCAAGCAGGCCGGGCTTTTCTGGTAGTACGCTTGCTGTCTAGAATGGCTGGCGTGCTTTTTCCTTTGTGCGCCGTAGGCGTGTCAAGGTTGGTAGCGTTATATACGCAGTGGTGGAAGAAAGGTTACAACTTGGCCACTTGGTCGGCGGGTACGGCTTTGTAATCGTGTATCTCCTCCAGCCATTGCACAATAGGGTCCAGTATCAAGTCGGGTGCTTCGGCCATAATGGCGTGGTCGTATCCCTCAAACACCTCTATGCGCTTGTTGCAGCATAAGTTGCCATAAATGCGTTCGGTAAAATCCACGGAGAAAATACTGTCGTCCCCGCCTTGAAATACCATTACCGGGGTTTCTATTTTATTCAATGGCTTGGGCAGCGGCGTACTGGCCAACGATTGTAAAGCCCTAAAACTTACATGGTGCAGTGCCAGCGGGTCTTGGTCGATAAAGTTGCGCATGTTGCCGAAATGCCTGATTTTCACCAATTCCAAATCCAAGTAGGCATTGATGGGGATGGGCGTATTGGGCATGATGCCGCCAAAGTTGAGCATCAAGGGTTTTAAGTACTTGCTCAAGCGGGGAAAACGGGTAAGCTTGGAAGCTTCCGGGGCGGTAAGGTCGGCAAAGTTTTGGCAAACCACCCCTTTCAGGCGGCTATCCTTGGCAGCCATATAAAGGGCCACTATGCCCCCTTGGCTGCTGCCTATAAGCGATACGTTGTTGTTAAACTGTGTGGTGGCGTAGGAGATGGCGCAATGCGTGTCGCGCATCAGCTCTTCCACGGTGTAGTCTCCCCGGGCACCCTCGCTGCGGCCGTGCCCGCGGGGGTCGAAGCCCACCACATTGAAGCCCCTTTGGTGCAACTTATAAAGGAACTCCGCATAGCAAAGCGCATAGATGGCCGTGCCGGGGATGAATACCACCGTTGGGGCGGACTTGTCATAAGCCAATACATCGGCGTGGAGTTGAAGCCCATCCGACACAAAATAGTCGGACCTGAAATGCTGGTGCAGTTGGGGGAAACCGAACGCTTCGGCAATGTGCTCAAAATACTCCTCCAGACTGTAGTAGTGCCTGTCTTTGCTCGCTATCATGCGTTGGTTTTTTCATCAAGGGGCGGTAAAGATGGTGGTTTTCAACGTCATCAACAAATAGGCAAATCCGTAATGGAATGCCTATTAATACTGTAAACCGCAGGGAGCGGAAATCAGTTGCGAAAATATTTTTCAAAAAAAATTGAAAGTTTTGGAATAATCAGAAAAAGTATTACCTTTGTGTCATCAATCGCTTCCAAAAGAATCCCGGTTGAAAAGAAATAGCATAATAATTGATACGAGTAACAGCATTAGAAAACCATTCAAAGCAATAAATCATGGAAAATTCATTCAAAAAATTGTTCTACGCCGGTATAGGCTTGGCTGCTACCGCTACTGAAAACTTCGAGAAAACCTTGAACGAATTGGTAGAGAAAGGTAAAGTAACCGATTCTGAAGCCAAAAAATTCTTCGAAGAGTTCAACGAAAAGACCGCTGGCAAGCGCGAAGAGTTTGACGAGAAGTTCAAAGCATTTGTTGAGAAATTGGGTTATACCCGCAACACCGATGTGGAAGAACTACGCAAACGTGTGGAAGAATTGGAAAACCAAGCCAACAAGGCCAACAAAAAAGCTGCTGCTCCAGTAGCGAGCACTCCGCAGCAATAACCATATAGCGGGTTTCTTTTTTAGTGATGCCATGCCTTTGGGTGTGGCATCACTTTTTTTTGCCTTGGCTCCAAATTTGGGCATGCTCGCCATAACATCTTTCTATGTCTACACAACTGGTGCATTGCAATATTGGCGAGCCGGGCATCGCACGGATGAAAAACGGCGTGGGGTTTTACTATCTTAACCCTAAAGGACAAAAGCTTACCCAGCCACGCGCCCTGCAGCGGATAGAAAAGCTGGTGATACCGCCCAATTGGGAAAGCGTGTGGATTTGCCCCAACCCCAAAGGCCACATACAGGCCACTGGCATCGATGCGAAGGGGCGCAAGCAATATATCTATCACGAAGATTTTACGCGGCAGAAACAGGAAGAAAAATTCCAGCGGCTGGTGCAGTTTGGCGAGTATCTGCCCTTTGTGCGCAAAGCGATTGACGAAAACCTGCGAAAACGCACCTGGTGCCGCGAAAAAGTACTGGCATTGGTACTGCTTATATTGGACGAATATTACCTCCGCATAGGCAACAACGTGTACCGCAACTCCAACGGCACCTATGGGCTTACCACTTTGCGCCGTAAGCATCTGTTGAGCGACAACAAGCAACTGCGCCTAAATTATAAGGCCAAGAGCGGCAAGCTGCGCGACTTGAGCATCGAGAACAAAACCATTGCCCGCCTCATGATGCAGTGTGCCGAGCTGCCGGGGCAGGAACTGTTTAAATACTTCGACGAGGAAGGGCACCGGCGGTTGGTAAGCTCTACGGACGTGAACGCTTTTATAAGGGAGGTAACTGGCCGCAAGTTTTCCAGCAAATACTTCCGCACTTGGGGCGGCACCACGCTGGCCATCAAACATTACCCCGATGCGCTGCAAACCGTGCAACAAAGCCCCCGCAAAAAGCTGCGCACCGAGATAGTGCGCCAAGTATCGCAACGGCTGGGCAATTCCCTAAGCGTGTGCGAGAAATATTACATCCACCCCAAAGTGCTCGATTATTTGGTAAAGCAGCCCCAGCGTATGGTAAGATACCATGCCCGAAAACCACATTTAAGGGAGTATTTAAGCGAAGAAGAGTTAATTTTGTTGGGAATATTGAGAATGGAGACACAAGACGTAAGACACAAGACACAAGATTGAGTTGTGGCGGTGGCAAGCCTGAATGTTCCATTTTTAATTTCTGTATTTTCCACACACCTCGTAGCCTCGTTGCACAAAGTCTTGTGTCTTGTGTCTTACGTCTTGTGTCTAATAAAACAACAAAAGCAAAGCCGCAAGCCATCCTGTCGCGCCACGCCTTGGGCGTGGTGAGGAAAGTCCGGGCGGCACAGGGTATCGCGCCACCTAACGGGTGGGTGCCTTCTTTGGGAGGCAACAGAGAGTGCCACAGAAAATAACCGCCGCGCCACGGCGTGGTAAGGGTGAAAAAACGGGGCTAAGAATCCGTTCGGGCGGTGGGCAACCATGGCCCGGGGTAAACCTCGCGAGACGAAAGACCAAATAGGCCGGCGCATGTAGGGTGTCCCGCCCGATGCCGGTGGGTAGGTTGATGGAGGCTGTTGGCGACAGCAGTCCCAGATAAATGACAGGACGTACGCCTCGGCGTACCGACAGAACCCGGCTTACCGGCTTGCGGCCTTTGCTTTTTATTTTGTTGATCGGTTGATTTGTTGACTGGTTAATCGGTATTAATATTTAACCGTTCAACCGATTAACTGATTAACCGATTCACCTATCAACCACCCAGCAACTCCCGTTGTTTCTTGGGCAAACTGGCCACTATCAAATCGTAGGAGTGGTCAATCAATTCCTTCACCAACCTATCCGATAGCCGGCCGTTGCCGATGATAACGGAGTTCCAGTGCTGCTTGTTCATGTGGTAGCCGGGTATAATGTCCTCATACTCGTCGCGTAGTTCTACGGCCCGCTCTGGGTCGCACTTGAGGTTTACCTGAAAAGGGTCGCTGTCCACCCCGGCCAAGGCGAACATTTTGCCCGACACCTTGAACACCAAAGCCGTTTCGCCGAACGGAAAGCCCTCGGTTACGCCCTTTTTCGCCAGACAGTATTCCCGGAAAGATTCGATGTGCATAGCCTACTTAATAGCTTCTTCCCCGTTTTGGGATGAATAATACCTTGCCCGTATTCTCTTTTTTACCTCTTCCCAAGGTATGCTTTCTTCGTCGGCCCCCGACCGGCGCTCTAATTCATCTTTCTGCCACTGCTCCAATTCGTAAGTATGAGATATCATGATAGAATATAGAAGTCTTAAAAGATTTTCATCTTCACAGGTCTCAACCGTTTCCAATAGGGATTTTCTTATTTCAGGCAATTCTATAGGGTCCATACCAAACTCTTGATACTTGATACTCACTACTTGATACTCGCTCAATACTCCACCTTGCCCGGAGCCTTGCGCTTGGGCAGTTGGTAGTGGATGGCGGCACTCACGCCCATGGTGAAGTTGTGCAGGCGGGGCGCGTTTTTCTCCAAGCCTTTGAAGGTTTCGGTATCGGTAAAGTAGCCCGCACGGCCGCCGAAGGTAACGAAGAGGTTTTTGTGCAGATAGATGTCGTACTCCAAGCCCAGTATTACGCCCAGCTCGTTGCGCGTTACCATATCGCTGATGTCGTCTATCCGCGCATCGTTCAACTGCATGGAGGAGGCTTTCAAGCGGCTATAGGCCAGCCCGGTAATAATGTTGAGCGATACGGGCTGCTTGGTAATGCCGCTCATGTGGGCAAACTTGTACTTGAACAAGAGCGGCACTTGGGTATAAGTGAGGTCGATGTTGCCTTTAACGGGTATTTTGCCGTATAGGTTGTCGCTATACTGTTGCCCTTGGGCCGAGTTGATGATCCAGCCCAGTTCCAACGCCATGCGGTGGTTGAAGTGATAGCCCGCCTTTACGCCGTATTGGTAGCCCTTTTGGAAGCTATACTCCGCATCCTTGCCCAACAGGGGATAGAAGGCCGAATTTTTTTGGAACATACGCGTGCCCGTAAACACATATTCAGCCCCCACATAGAAGCCCTTAATGTGCCCCATGGGGTTGATGTGCTTGGCAGGTTTGATGATGTCGCTCTTTTCGTAGCGGCTGGCACTGGGTGTCGGGGCGAGGGAAATAGCCAGTACTTCGCCATCCAGCAACTGCTCCTTAGGGGCATAGGCAATCAAGAGCGGGTTGGTTGGGGTTTGCAGTTCCAAGGTAGGCAGGCTGTTGCTGGCCAATGCCAAACGGTTTTTGGAGGCCGCCATGTTGCCGTTGCCCTGCTGTGTGCTGCCATACATCGCCTTGGATGCATTGGTGCCGATGTAAGGCGTAAAGTAGCGGTTTTGACCGTAGCTGGATACGGTAACCAACGGCTCGCTGTCTTCAAAAGAGTAATCGATGGATTTGTTGATGCGCAGGTAAGGATAGTGGGCGATGCCCGCTACCTGGCTGGGGTGCTGGCCCGCCAACAGGTAAGTGCCCGTATATATAGGGCGTACTTTGCCATTGGTTACGGCATAGTATTCTTCCACATCGAAGGCGGAAATGGCATTGAAACCGGCGAAAAACAATAGCAATGCGATAGCGGCATAATACCAATGGTTGTATTTTACCTGTTCGCGCTGTTGGTCTAGGTTGCCTTCCAGTTGGTCCCACAGGCCAGCAGGGGGCGTAACCTCCATATTGCGGAGATTGTCCCTAAACTGCTTATCGAAATTAAAATCTTGGTCGTCTGTCGGTTTTATGGGGCGCATACACTACATTAAAAATAGCTTTTTTCTTGAAAAAGCCAACACATCAGCACACCTAGTTTGCCCGATTTGCGATTATTAGACTGGGGATGGCGCGGTTTGGTTGCATGGGGGAGGAGGGGCCAAATATAAAATATGCGATATGAAGGTGACACAGGTAATGGTTCAATGCAACTAGCAGTTCCACGTTGTGAGGAACGTCTTTGCTTTGCTCTGGTAGTATTTTATAGTTCTTGAGCAAAACGCTATATTTATATAATGAAAGTAACCGAACGACAAATCAAGCTCCTGCGCAATTACTTCAGTACAAAGCCCGTAATTAAAGCCTTTGTTTTTGGTTCTGCAGTCAGAGGGGATGCTGATTTTGACAGTGATTTGGATATTTTGGTAGAGCTGGATTATACCCAACATATAGGTTTGGAATTTGTGGCCATGCAACAGGAACTGGAGGATATTTTACATTGCCCAATTGACTTGGTCACGGAAAAGGCCCTTTCTCCGCATATAAAGCCCATGATTGAACGTGAAAAAGTACAAGTTTATGAGAGATAAACTTGGTGACAGGGCTCGACTCCTTCATATTCATGAAGCTATAGCAGAAATAGAACAATACATAGCCAACACGGATTTAGCGGAATTTGAAAACAATTCGATGCGGCGTCTGGCTACGATTAAACAGTTGGAAATCATAGGTGAAGCGGTTTCCAGGCTTTCCGATGATATTTTGGAACGCTACCCACATATAGAGTGGCGAAAGATAAAGGGACTACGCAACATTTTGGTTCACGAGTACTTCGGGGTGGATACGGTACTGATTTGGCAAATAGTACAAAAAGATCTCCCAGCGTTTAAAGAGTCTATCCAAAACATTCCAGACATAAAATAAAAGGTGAAACATGCTTCAATGTTGGCAATGTGGTCAAAAATGGTTGGTTTTTTCAGTTGCTTTTTTAAGATT
>CAYYZT010000028.1:12002-17648 GCA_964476015.1 uncultured Chitinophaga sp. | reverse complement strand
TACAAAAATCTTAAAAAAGCAACTGAAAAAACCAACCATTTTTGACCACATTGCCAAAAATTGACAAGTTTGTAGGAAATATGAACATCACAAAGAAAGTCCATCAAGCAACATCTTTAAGTGATTGGCCGGAAACGGTTAATCTCGCATAATTGATACTTGCAATAATATCTTCCAATTCTAATTCTGGATGATCCTCCAGAATTTCTTCATTTGTCATACCCGAACCCAACATATCCAAAACTACTTCTACGGGCCAACGCATGCCTCTTATACATGGTTTGCCATGACAGATTTTTGGGTCAATCGTTATGCGTTCCAAGTATTTCATTCTAAATGTGCTGTTAATTAAAATAGTAATTATCTAAACTAAGCATAAGTTCATTCCAGAGCAAAATTATAACAACCTTAGCTAACTTTGCAATATGCCCTCTTTCCCCATCCATTTCCCAAAATACGGCCTGAAATTCCGCGCAGATAACGGAAAAAGGGAGGTGTGGGACATTATCCGTAAACGGTACGTGGCCCTTACGCCCGAAGAATGGGTGCGCCAACTGCTTATCCATTATCTCACCACCGAAAAAGGATACAAACCCAGCTTGCTCTCCGTGGAGAAAAGCCTGAACTTGAACGGGTTGAAGAAGCGGTACGACCTAGTGGTATACAACAACACCGGTGCCCCGCAACTCTTGGTAGAGTGCAAAGCCCCCGATGTAAAGCTTGCGGATGCCGTAATGGAACAAACGGCCCGTTATAATCTGGTGCTCAAAGTACCCTATTTGCTAGTGGGCAATGGCAGCGAATTCTATTGCGTGGCCGTGGATGTGGCTGCTGGCTCGTATCGTTTTCTGCCGGAAGTACCCATGTTTTCGGAGCTATAAGTTCAGTTTCGGTCAGACAGCTCTTCGCTGTCCGACCGATATTGCTGCGCTGAACTTAGAGAATTTGCATTGTACCATATCTTGCTTTGGGCTTCGGCACTGCCATATCGGTCGTACGGCTTGGGGCCGTCTGACCGAGGAAATAAAAAGCGGTCGGACAACTGTTCGCTGTCCGACCGCTTTGCCTGTGTTGAGATTGAAAATAGCCTGCCTCTTCTGTTGAACTTCGGCACTGTCATATCGGTCGGACGGCTTGGAGCCGTCTGACCGAAAACTACTCATGGGAAGATACCCATCGCCATGTAAGAGTCGGCTATCTTTTGGATGGCCACTACAAACGCGGCGGTGCGCATGCTCTTCATATCGCGGTGGCGTTTGGAAACCTCCCTGATTTGGCGGTAAGCCTCAATCATGGTTTCTTCCAAGCCGGAGTTTACGATGTCGATTTCGTCGGCACCACGGGTAATCATACCGCGCTCTTTTTCTCCCAACTGGCGGCCCGTAAGGCGTTCCACCGTGCTGATGATGCTGTTGTAAGACGACTCGTCGCTACGCTTCTGCATACGACCAAAACGAACGTGCGACAGGTTTTTCAGCCACTCGAAGTAAGATACCGTAACACCGCCGGCGTTGATGTACATATCGGGGATGATGAGCACGCCTTTCTCCAGCAGTATCTCTTCCGCGCCGGGCGTTACCGGGCCGTTGGCGGCTTCGGCCAAAATTTTGCACTTGATGCGCGGGGCGTTTTCCTCGGTTACTTGGCTTTCCAAAGCTGCCGGGATAAGAATGTCGCACTCCAGTTCCAATGCAGCGCTGCTCACCTCAATGTTGGTGGCTCCGTCGAAATTCAGGATAGAACCCGTGTCCTTACGGTGTTTGAAAAGCTTAGGTATATCCAACCCGTTCGGGTCATAGATGGCACCTTCCAATTCGGCTATGGCAATGATTTTGGCACCTTCTTCCTGCAAAAACTTGGAGGCATAGTAGCCCACGTTGCCCAAGCCCTGCACCACCACGGTTTTGCCTTTCAGGCCCGGGGTAAGGCCAAGGGCCTTCATATCGTCTTTATAGCTCACTATTTCGCGCAAGCCATACATTACGCCACGGCCCGTAGCCTCGGTACGCCCACGTATGCCACCCTGGCTTACGGGTTTGCCCGTAACGCAGCCATAGCCATCAATTTGGCCGGGATGGTAACTCATGTAAGTATCCAGTATCCACGCCATTTCGCGCTCACCGGTACCGTAATCGGGTGCAGGCACGTCGATGCCGGGGCCGATGAAGTTCTTCTTGATAAGCTCCACGGTGTAGCGACGGGTAATGCGCTCCAACTGCTTGGCAGTGGTATTGCGTGGGCTTATTTTGATACCGCCCTTGGCACCGCCGAAAGGCACATCCACTATGGCGCACTTGTAAGTCATCAGTGCGGCCAAGGCCATTACCTCGTCTTGGTTTACGTGGATGCTGTAGCGTATACCGCCCTTGGTAGGCATACGGTGGTGGCTGTGTTGCGCGCGGTAAGCCTCGATAACTTGATATTCGTTGCCCATTTTCACGGGAAAGTGTATGGTGTAAACGGAGTTACACACTTTAATCTGCTCCAGCAGACCTTTGGGCAGCTTGGTAAACACGGCTGCCTTGTCAAAATACATTTCTACGCCTTGGTAAAAGCTGTACTTGGCAATCTTCGCATTGGGATCATTTGCCATAATTGCTATCGTTTTTGTTCACAAACCCTTACCGGAAAGGGTTCGTCACAATTTAGTTTTTGCGGGTTTCCTGATTATTGATATCTCCTTCCAGTTGGGTAATCCGGTGTTCCAAATGTAGGAGAAAAGCGGTTATTCCAAAAAATATTAGTGTTAAAACCGAAATCACCACGAAAATTTTGCCCGTGTTCCACAGGTTGTCGTTGCCAAGGGCAAACTTGCCCGACATGACCAAATAAACAGCCGTACCGGCCAAGGCGATAAAACCGATGGCCAATATCAATTTAGGAAACAAGGCTTTCATAGGATTGGTTTAAAAGGGCTTCCTGCCGTTTTTCTTGCAGCAAGGTATAGCGAATGCGTATCGACATAATCCAATAACCGATGCCCGCAAACCCGAACACGGCCGAGTAAAATATAGGGCGAAGGCTGTTGTCCAAATCGTAGTTGCTAAAGGCCGGGTTGCCGCCGTTGCCGGGGTGCAACGAGTCGTTGAGCCTAGGCAGCACAAAAATGAACAGGATATAGATAACAAAAGCGAAAATGCCGTACACCGCCGATACCTTGGCCCGTTGCTCCTTTTGGTTGAGCGAACCGCGCAACACGAAATAGGCCAAGTAAACCAGCATGCCTACGGCGGCACCATTCAGTTTGGGGTCGTTTACCCAAGGGGCACCCCAAGTAAAGTTGGCCCACATCATGCCCGTAACGATGCCCAATGCCCCAAACAGCAGCCCTACCAAGGCTGCCTCCTTTGCAAAAACATCGTATAGCAGCTTGTTGGTGGCCAAATAAGCAATGCTACTGCCGAAAGAGAACAACAGCAATAGCACCATCGCAAACCACATCGGTACGTGGTAAAACAGGTTGCGGATGCTTTCGTAGAGAATTTCCCGGTACGGAAAAGTGAAGCCAGGTGCGGCTTTTACTAGCAATCCGTCGGCGCAGTTATATTGCTGGTCGGTAGCAGCACCACTGCCTACAATGGTTACTGCCCCGCTCAAAAAGAAGGTGCCATTATCAGCATCGTCCACAAGCAGGCTAAACGGTTTTTGGCCTTTAAAACCAAGTGTTTCAGGCAGTTGGAGCTTGGCAAGCAGTCGATTTGGGGAAACGATTTGTACATCGTCGCTGCAAAAGCTGAGGGCATCCGCTTTTAGCAAAACCCTTGGTGAAGAAGAAGCGAAATGGGTATTGTAGGTGTTGATTTTCAAGGATATATCGGTGCCACCATTCAATTTTTCGGGAGAAACGGACGTGATGCCCGGCCCCAACGGGAAGTACATTCCGGCCACCAGAGCAAACAGCAGCAACGCTACCGAAACATATTTCCACCAACGTTTCCTGAGCAGATTCAACATAACAGGTTCTCAGTCTCGCCAAAGATAGGGAAATAAAATAAACGACAACGCAACCAGCATGGCATCCAATGCCAACAGGGTTATTAACAGCCCCGAAACATCGTTGAACGTAGCCCCGGCCACAAACGCAAAGCGGCTCAGCTTCTGCAATATCATAATGAGGGGCAATATGATAGGGAAGCTCAGGATGGCCATCAAAGTGGCGTTGTTGCCCGCTTTGGCAGCTATGGCGCTTATCATGCTCAACAGGAAGCTAAAACCCAAGCTGCCCAACAATACCACGCTACCAAAGATGGGCCATTGCTCCACCGGAGAGCCTATCATAAGAGTGAAAACGGTGAGTGCTATAATCGTTAAAACCAGCATCAACACTGCATTGTAGCACATTTTGGCGAGAATGACGGCCTGTGGGCTCATCAGGGTATAATAGTACAGGTTGCGCTCCCGGCTTTCTTGGGTGAAGCTTTTGGCAATAGCGTTTACGGCAGTAAAGAGAATCGTAATCCAAAACAGCACGTTCCAAGTGGTCTTTTGCAGCTGTTCTCCGCTCTGGTTCAGGCTGGTATATACTACAAAAACAGTTGATGCCACATAGAGCGCAATACCCCCCAAGGCATACTTTTGCCGCCATTCCAAGAGCAGTTCCTTGGCTACCAGATAGCGGATTTCTTGGGGGAGGGTCATGTGGCAAAGGTAGCCCGATTTTGAGCTATTTTGCGACATTTTGCGACATTTTTTGAGCTATTTTTACGATAAAAAAGGCTGTTTTGCGGCATTTTTGAGGTATTTTGAGACATAATTGCGGTATAATGCGGCATAATGGGTTTTCGCACTCCAAAAAAGTACATCACTCTGGAAAATCATACCCCATGTTCCCAGTTTTTAGTTCTTCATGGAAAAGCAAATTGCTTGCCTTGCAAAATTCGAGGCCAGGATTCACTATCACCCAATTTCGGGATTTTTACCCTGGCACCACGCTCTATATAGATGTTGTACAAGCAGTTTGTGAAACGATAAGCGCATACCTTCCCGAAATGGATAGTTTCCTGTTGCATCCCAACGACCTACTTACGGAGGATTTGGGCATAGGCGAAGAGGACGTGGAAGATATCTATACCACGGTTTTCCGGCAGCTAAAACTCCCTACCCCTCCACTGGAAAAGCAAAAGCAGTTTCTCCTCGAAAACCAAGGGCAGCCCAATTCCGTGGGCCTGCTGATGCTTTTTGCACAGCATTTTAGGGAGCAGGAATGGGAAATGTACCCCCCCTCAAATAACAAAAAAATCTCTCCCACCATACAACCATCCACCCACAAACCCACTCTACAAGGCAAACCCCGAAAACCATGGCCCTACTACCCTACCGCCTTCGCATTGCGATACTGGCATTTTTATTAACGTTAAGCTTGCCCGTGTTGGGCGGCGGGGGCAACAAGGAGGTGGAGAAGGTGAGCCAACCGGGGCAGTACCAAGGCTATAGCCAGCTCACATACAAGGGCTTTAGCTACAACAGCCTGTACCTTACCATGCGCGACAGTACGCTTATTGCCACCGATGTGTTCCTCCCCAAAGGGTTGAAACCGGGCGAGAAGGTGCCTACGCTGCTGTACATAACCCGCTATGTGCGGTCGTTTAAGGCCAAGTGGCCCCTAAACTGGCTGAAGAACCCGGTGCTGGTGGTGGTGAACGAAAA
>CAYYZT010000028.1:9335-11992 GCA_964476015.1 uncultured Chitinophaga sp. | reverse complement strand
AAAAAGAGATAGAATACTTTACCCGCCACGGTTATGCGGTGCTGGTGGTTGATGCCCGTGGCACGGGTGCCAGCAGCGGCCGCCGCACCATGGAGTTTAGCCCGGAGGAGGTGGCCGACGGCGGCCAAGTGGTCGATTGGATTATTAGCCAGCCGTGGAGCAACGGCAAGGTGGGCACGTCTGCCGTATCGTACGGGGCCACCACGGCGGAGCAGTTGCTGCTCAACCAGCACCCGGCCGTAAAGGCTTGCATACCGCGCTCGGGCATACTGGATTTGTACAACCACATCATGTTTCCCGGCGGGGTGCG
This sequence comes from uncultured Chitinophaga sp., assembly GCA_964476015.1. Taxonomy (GTDB): domain Bacteria; phylum Bacteroidota; class Bacteroidia; order Chitinophagales; family CAIOSU01; genus CAIOSU01. The sequence continues at coordinate 11,682 of CAYYZT010000028.1, read as the reverse complement.
GCAGGCACCGTTTATCGATATCTGGGGCCTCACCACCCGCTCGTTGGACCAAAGTAACCTAGCCGTGTTCGGCAAGCAGGCCAAGCGGCTGCTAAAGGGCATACAGCCCGTAAAGGGCGAAAAGGAAAAGCTGCGGTACAACGTAGGGGTATACAAAGGCAACTTTGATGTGTACCAAGGCATACAGGTGGTAACCTGCCGAGAAGACAAGCACCCCGAAATGTCGCGCAGCAGCAACGAGTTCAGCACCCACTATAATATAGATAGGGTGGCCAACTGCGGCAGCGGCATTTACCGCATCGGCGGTTGGTACGATGCCGCCCTTACCAAATCCATCATAGAGGGCTTTTGGAACACGCCGAACACGGACAAGGTGCTCATCGGCCCGTGGGACCACGGCCCCGCCGACAATGCCAGCCCCTTCTCCCCCACCACGGAGCGCGACTTTGATGTGTACGGCGAAATGCTGCGCTACTTGGACTTTCACCTAAAAGGCATCGACAACGGGGTAAACCAAGAGGACAAGTTCTACTACTACACCATAGGCGCGGAAAAGTGGCAGAGCACCAACATGTGGCCGCCCGCTTACATTACGGATGTGCCAGTATATCTTTCTTCCAACAATATTTTGGCCGAAAAAAACGGCGAAGTTAGGCCCGGCACTAATATTTACACCATAGATTATGAGGCCAACACGGGCAAAAGCAGCCGCTGGAACAGCCTTACGCCTCTCTACAAAAACGGCCCCACCAACTACCACAACCGCAAGGAGGCCAGCGAAAAGCTGTTGCACTACGACAGTCCCGCATTGGAGCACGACATGGAAATGACGGGCAGCCCCATTGCGCACCTATTCATTAGTGCCGATAATAAGAACGCGGACGTGTTTGTGTACATTGAAGACGTACACCCCGACGGCACCGTGTATATGGTAACCGAGGGCATGTTGCGCGGCATACACCGCAAGGTGGCCGAGGACACGGACAGTTACAAACAAATAGGCCCGTACCACAGCTATACGCAAGCCGATATGGAATACCTTACACCGGGCGAGGTAACGGAGTTTGCCATGGATTTGCTGCCCATATCGTACCTGTTCCAAAAAGGGCACCGCATCCGCGTTTCCATCGCCGGGGCCGATAAGCTGCACTTCGATACCTTGCCCGAGAGTGCCAGCAAACTGGAACTGCACTGCACGCCGCAGTACCCATCTAGGGTGGTGCTGCCCGTGGCGGCGGCGAAATGAGGGACCGGAAAAGGCGGATACCATTGGCGCAGCAATGCTGATGTGTCCATGCCTTCCAGCTTTGCGGGGCAAAATGTTATGCCGATTAGATTTTTTTAACAATTGCCGCTTGTGTTTCAATCGGTTAGTTTTGCTATATTGGGAAAAGAACAATCGCCGGCAACCTTAACCCGTTGTAATCGTATCGGTGATTGCACATTACTTCACCCAAACCAAGCTATGAGGCTCTTTCTTTTTCTTTCTGCCATGTTGTTTTCCTTCCACTACCAAGCTTCGGCCCAAACGGATACCAAAACACAGGAAATCATTGTAAAAACAGCCATTTTCTGCAACCATTGCGACCACTGCGAAAGCTGTAAGCCCCAAATAGAAACGGCCCTTTTCCAACTTTCGGGCGTAAAGCAGGCCAAGCTAAACATTGCCGAACAAACGGTGCGCGTGGTGTACAACCCCAAAAAGACCTCGCCCGAAGCCATCAAACAAACCATTTTGAACAGCGGCTACGCTGCCGATGGCACCCTGCCCCCTGCCGAGGCATACGCCAAGCTGGATGGCTGTTGCAAGCGCAAATAATATCTTGCGCCACGCCAGCAGCAATTTTCCATTATCGGCTTGCCCGTTTCAACATTGATTACTATATTGGAATATAGTATGTATTTTCTTACTTCATTGTATTTAAATCCTCGTTTCTATGCTTTTAACCATCCACCCGCAAAACCCTGATGCGCGTAAAATTGCCCAGGTAGTAGACATCCTCCGCAACGGCGGCATCATTGTTTACCCTACCGATACCATTTATACTTTCGGTTGCGACCTGAGCAATAAAAAGGCTATCGAAAAAATAGCCCGCCTCAAAAACGTAAACCCCAAAGAGGCGCACTTTTCGCTGGTATGTTATGATTTGAGCCACATATCGGAGTACAGCCACGATTTCAGCAAGTCCATTTTCAAAATGATGAAGGCCACCCTGCCCGGCCCGTACACCTATATATTGAATGCCAACAAAAACGTAACCCGCCTGTTCGACTTTAAAAAAGGCACGGTGGGCATTCGCGTGCCCGACAACAACATAGCCCGCACACTGGTAAAAGAACTGGGCAA
>CAYYZT010000028.1:7450-9325 GCA_964476015.1 uncultured Chitinophaga sp. | reverse complement strand
CTTATAGCCACATCGGTACACGACGATAACGACACGCTGCGCGAGTACCTTACCGACCCCGAAGAAATTTACGAACGCTACTATAAACACGTGGATGCCGTGATTGACGGCGGCCCCGGCAGCTTGGAGGCCTCTACCGTTATAGATGCCACTGGCGACGAACCCATATTGGTGCGCGAGGGCAAAGGCGTGGTGGAAGTGGTTTAATTAAGCCCTCTGCCGTAATTTATACAAACATGCCCGAGGGAACACCCTCGGGCATGTTTGTTTTTGATGCAAAAGGCCGTTGAACAAATTTGGTGCAATTCTTGTTTAACCTTTGTAAATTAGCGAGTACAACAATCCACACTCCCGTATGAAAGCTCCTTTAGCTATCCTTTCCATACTTTTTGTTTCCCTTACAGCATTTACGTTTATAGGCCACGGCACTAGCGAAAAGCCGCAGGATGCCGCCCAAATAAAGTGGCTTACGTTTGAAGAGGCCGTGAAGCAGAACGCCAAAAAGCCCAAGAAAATGCTTATTGACGTGTACACCGATTGGTGCGGGTGGTGCAAGGTAATGGACAAGCAAACCTTTAGCGACCCTATCGTAATTGCTTATGTAAACGCCAACTACTACCCCGTGAAGCTGAACGCCGAAATGCGCGACAAGGTTACGTTTCAAGGCAAGGATTTTAATTTTGTGCTGAGCAACCCGAACAGCAACAAAGGTTTTCATGAGCTGGCAGCCAGCCTGTTGGATAACAAGTTGAGCTACCCATCAACCGTAGTGCTCGACGAGCAGTTTAACCGCATTGGCGTGGTGCCCGGCTTTTTGCGCCCCGAGCAGTTTGACCAAATGCTGAAATACTACGGCGGCAACCACCACAAAACCACTCCGTACGAGGATTTTACCAAAAACTATAAATCGCCTTACGGCCAATAAGCTACCTAAATTTTACGCTACCATTTCCCCTTTTGCGCCCTACCTACCGCTTCAAAACTCATTGATTACTACCACTTTGCGAAGCAAAACCCCATTATCAACATTACATTGCGATTAAAAATTAAACGAACCCAGTGTTTTTAGTTAGTTTTGTTTATCTTTTCATCGAATTACTTAAACAAGACCGGCAATGATGCCAGAGAGAGGGAAAGCATACAGCCAAGTAGTAATACTTATGGCCGATGACGACGAGGACGACCTGATGCTTACCCGCGATGCCTTTGTGGAGAACAGGCTAGTGAACGAGCTGCGGTTTGTGAGAGACGGCGAGGAACTGATGGATTACTTGAACCACCGTGGTGCGTTCAACACCCAAAACGCCCCCATACCGGACTTGATATTGTTGGATTTGAACATGCCCCGCAAAGATGGGCGCGAGGCATTGAAAGAAATAAAAGCAAACCCAAAGTTTAAGCGCATCCCCATCGTGGTGCTTACCACCTCTAAAGCGGAGGAGGATATAGTGAGAAGTTATGAGCTAGGGGTGAACTCTTTCATTACCAAGCCCGTTACCTTCGACGATATGTTGCGCATTACCAAAGCTTTGGGCAGTTATTGGTTTGAAATAGTGAGGCTTCCTACATGAGTGTGATTACGAAAGTGCTGTTGGTAGACGATGACGAGGACGACTATGTTCTGGTAAAGGATTTGTTCTCTGAGTTTAGGCATGGCAGCTATGAGTTGGATTGGGCTTCTTCTTACGAAGAGGGCGTGCAGAAAATAGACCTTGCCGCGCACGATGTGTACCTGATGGACTACCGTTTGGGTGGCAAATCGGGCTTGGATCTATTGCGCAACTTCAAAGAGCGTTCCAGCTTGGTGCCCTTTATTATCCTTACCGGCAAAGGCGATTACAACATCGACATGGATGCCATGAGCCTTGGCGCGTC
>CAYYZT010000028.1:0-7440 GCA_964476015.1 uncultured Chitinophaga sp. | reverse complement strand
GTTGCTCGACCAAGAAGCCAAGTACCGCACCCTGTTCCAAAAATCGCTCGATGCCATCTTTATTACCGGCAAAGACCAATACTTCGAGGATATCAACGATTCGTTTATCGACCTCTTCGGCGAGCACCCCAACATACGCGAGTACCACGTAAGCGATATTTTCCACTCACAGGAAGAGTATAAGATTTATGAGGAAAAGCTTACCAAGTACGGCTTGGTAAAAGATATGGAAGCCCGCCTGCGAGGGCCGAAAGGCACTGTTATACAGGCCGTTATCTCAGCAGTAGGCATCCTAAATGCCGAAGACAATACGGAAGGCTACCAAGGCATCATTCGCGATATTACCCAGCTTAAAAATGCCGAGGCCGAACTGTACAAAGCAGAAAAACTGGCCATCCTTGGCAAATTTGTGCGCACCATTGCCCACGAGGTGCGTAACCCGCTTACCAACATCACGCTCTCGCTAGACCAATTGCTCTCGGAAAAAACGGGAGACGAGGACGTGGAAATGTACGTGGGCATAGCCAAGCGCGGTACCGACAGGATAGAGCGCCTCATTAACGAAATGTTGAAGAGCACCAAGCCTACCGAGCTCAATTTTGAGCCGGGTAGCCTGCACCAAGTGGTGGAAGCGGCCTTGCAAACCACGCAAGACCGCTTTAACCTGCGCCAAGTAAAGCTCTTTAAAAACATCGCGCCCACGCCTAGCATGATGCTGGACCCGGAAAAGCTACAAATGGCTTTCGTAAACATCATCATCAACGCCATTGAGGCCATGGACAAGCCCGAAAAGACTTTCCATGTGGACATCAACGAAGTGGAGGGCGAGTGGGTGGTAAGCTTTAAAGACAACGGCTGCGGCATTGACCACGACATGCTAAACAACCTATTTGATGCTTTTTATACCGGCAAAACCAAAGGAATGGGCCTCGGGCTCAATACCGTAAAACAGGTTATTAAAGGCCACCGGGGCATTATTAAAGTAGATAGCGAACTAGGGGCGGGCACGTCTTTCAATATTTACCTAAAACCTTAAACTTATCAGCATGCCGATTGACTGGAAAACCGGTTTGTTCGATTCTGATAGATGGATGCCCCGTTGGGCTTGCGGCCAATGGGAGCCTTGGGAAGGATGGCTGTATATAGTTTCGGACGTGCTCATTGCCTTGGCATATTTCGCCATACCGGCCATTATTGCCGGCTATGTTTGGAAGCGAAAAAGCGAGCTGCCCTTTCTCAATATATTCTGGCTCTTTTTCCTGTTCATTTTCCTTTGCGGCACCACCCACCTTATCGATGCCATTATTTTCTGGAAACCGGTGTACCAATTCAGTGCCTTTGTACGCTTGGCCACGGCCATTGTATCGTGGGGCACCGTGGTTACCTTGATACTTATATTGCCACAGGCGCTAAAGCTTAGAACGGCGTTGCAGTTCGAAACGGAGCTGAAACAACGGTCGGATGTGGAAAAAGAACTGGGTGAAAAGTATGTAGAGCTGGAAATGGCCCAGCACATTGCGCGCATTGCCAGCTATAAATATTCGATGCGGAACCCGGTGATGAAGGTATCCAAGGAGTTTTATGCCATTTTCGGGGTAGACCCGGACGGTGAGTACATATCGTCCGAATTGCGCAAAAGCGTCCATCCTGACGATATAGCCGCCATCAACGAAACCATTGGCGAAGCCGTAACAAACGGTGGCGACTTTGAGGTACAGTACCGTTATGTGAGGTCAACCGGCGAGGTGGTTTACATCCACTCGCGTGGCATGGCCTATAAAGACGAAACGGGCGACACCGTTTTGCAAGGTTTTATGCAAGACATTACGCCCATTAAAAACGCCGAGGAAATACTGCAAAAGCGCGCGCAAGAGCTGGAGAGCATCAACAAGGAATTGGAACTGTTTGCCTACGCCGCCTCGCACGATTTGCAAGAACCCCTGAGAAAACTGCGGGCGTTTGGCGACCGATTGGGACAACGCTATGCCGACAAGCTGGACGAACAGGGCCAAGATTACCTGCGCCGCATGGACAGTGCATCAGCCCGCATGCAATCGCTTATTGATGATTTGCTTACCTACTCCCGGCTTTCGCGCAACAAAGACGAAAAGCAGCCCGTGGAGCTTACCCAATTGGTAAAAGAGGTGGCATCCGACCTGTCGGAAACCATTACCGAGAAAAACATCGACTTGCAGGTGGATGAATTGCCCACCATTTTTGCCATTTCGAGCCAAATGAGGCAGCTTTTCCAAAACTTGCTGAGCAACGCGTTCAAATTTACGAGAGACAACGTAACACCCACCATAAAAGTAAGCCACTATGTGGCCAAAGGGCGAGAGCTGCCTTGGAAACAAGACTTGAACGACCTTGCCAAATATTATGTGATTGAGGTTGCCGACAACGGCATAGGCTTCGATGAGCAGTTTGCCGACAAGATATTTGCCATGTTCCAGCGTTTGCATGGCCGAAACGAATACTCCGGCTCGGGCATAGGACTGGCCCTCTGCAAAAAGATAGTGGAAAACCACGACGGCATTATCAAAGCCCAGAGCGTGGAGGGCGAAGGGTCTAAATTTATTGTGGTACTCCCGATTAAGAGGCTGTTTTAACACGTTCATCAATTCTTACGCTATATTTCAAAACAGCTTATGAGAAGTTTTGATAACTTTACGGCCAATGTTAGAACATTAAACCCCTTTTGCAGGGAGTTACTATTTTTCTACCCAAAACAAACCGTTTTATGTTTATCAAAAATGTTACCCGCACCCTGTTTATTTGCCTATTCTTGGTTTCCAGCATTGCCGCTACGGCGCAAATAGACCTCCCGGCACCCAGTCCGCTAGGCTCTGTTACCCAAAAGGTAGGTTTTTCCGACGTTACTTTTTCCTACTCCCGCCCCAGTGCCAAAGGCCGTAAAGTATTTGGCGATGTAGTGCCTTTCGACAAGCTTTGGCGCACCGGTGCCAACGCCGCCACCAAAGTTACCATCAGCAAAGATGTAACCATAGAGGGCAAGCAAGTAAAGGCTGGCGAGTATGCGCTGTTTACCATACCCGGCACCACGCAATGGACCATCATCCTGAACACCGACACTAAGGCCAACACTACCAGCTACAAGCAAGAAAACGACGTGTTGCGCTTCACTGTGAAACCCGTTGCCCTTGCCGAAAACGTGGAGACCTTTGCCATCAACTTTACCAACCTCACCTCCAATGGCGCCACTATTGAACTGGTTTGGGAAAAAACCGCCGTGCGCTTTAAAGTGGAAAGCGAGGTGGATGCCATAGTGATGGACCAAATCAAAAAACAGACCGCTGGCGTAAACCCCAGCACTTACTTTGCCGCCGCCCGCTACTACTACGATACCAACCGCGATCTTGCCCAAGCCTTGAAGTGGATTGACCTTGCTTTCGCCGGCCAAGAGCCTACCTTTTGGATGCTGCGCCAAAAAGCCCTTATCCAAGCTGGTTTGAAAGACTACAAAGGTGCCATCGCTACTGCCGAACTGAGCACTACCAAAGCCAAAGAGGCCCAAAACGATGAGTACGTGAAAATGAACGATACCTCCATAGCCGAGTGGAAAAAGATGAAATAACTTTTTCAATGTGCTAATTGTGACAATGTGCTGATGTGCTGATGTGGCAATGTGCTGATGATAATATTTTCAATAAAGAAGAGGCTGTCTCAAGGTTGAGACAGCCTCTTGCTTTTATAGCTAGATGTGTTTCATCAGTGCATCGGTACATTGTCACATCAGCACATCAGCACATTGACATATCATCCCTTCATCGAGTGCAGGGTACGGGTGCGTAGTTTGTCGGCAAGCTCCAAAGCACGTTTGATGCGGGTATCAACCTTCTTGGCAGTGGTTACATAGTGGCACAGCCCACGTTGCATACCCGGCGTAAGGGATTGAAACACCTTGTACGCCTCCTCGTCCATATCCAAAGCCGCTTCCAGCTCTTCGGGCAAGCCAATGTCCTGCGGATTGGGGTCAAGTTCCAAGGCAAACCCTACCTCATGCAAGCTATTTTTAATACCCGTTTGCTGTCGCAACGGTTGGCCCAAATGCAGGAAAAACCGCCCCTCGCCATTGCTGATAGCGGCCAGCCTGAAAGTGTGTCCGTTAATGGAAACCAACAACCGGGTATTGGCCTGTATGCCGAGTTGTTCCACGGCATCATCAGGAATGAACGCCACATGGCGCTTCATCCCTTTCTCGTATATTTCCACGGGGGCTGTAAAGGTGGCTTGCATATCAAACTGTCATTCCGTGCCGAGGGCGATGCCCTCGGCTATAATTATTATGCCCCTTTGGGGCTGGGAAACCAATCTTTAAACCGCTTGTCCGCGAGCTTTCATAAACTGGCGTTTGTACTGCTTGTCGTCCACTATCATCTTGCTGATGATTTCGTGCATTACCTCGGTAGTGCCTGCGCCGATGGTCATCAGGCGGGTATCGCGCCACGCGCGGGCCAGGCCGTAATCCTCATGGTATCCCCATCCGCCGTGTATCTGTATGGCATCGTGTATCACCTTCAGGGCTTCTTCGCTTACAAAAGCCTTGGCCATGCTGATGGTTTGTATCGCTTCCGGGCCTTTCTCGATAAACTCGGCAACCGCACGGAAAGAAAAAGAGCGGCAAGCCTCCACCGTAATGGCCATTTGGGCCATTTTGTGGCGCAGCACTTGAAATTTGCCAATCTGGCGGCCAAATGCCTCACGCTCCTTACTATATTGTATGGCTTTGCCCAAAGCCCACTCAGCGGCGTAAGTGCCCATGATGGAAGCAATCAGCCGCTCCTCCTGCATATTGTTCATCAGGTAATAAAACCCGAAATCCTTTTCGCCCAGCAAGTTTGCTTTGGGCACTATGCAGTTCTCAAAGTATAACTGGCCAGTATCGCTGCTGTGCATGCCCAGTTTGTTTTCCACCCGCACCGCGCTGAAACCCGGCGTATCGGTATCGAAAATAAGCAGACTCAGATTATGGTCGGGGCCGGTGCGGGTAACCAGCACAATGAAATCGGCCATGGTGCCGTTGGTAATCCACATTTTGGCACCGTTTACCACAAAGTGGTCGCCTTTGTCCTCGGCGCGGGTAATAATGCCGCCTACGTCGCTGCCCGCATTAGGCTCGGTAATACCGAGGGCAGCCACCTTTTTACCCTCCAAAGCGGGGCGCAGGTATTTTTCCTTTTGTTCGGGCGTGCCGATGGCGTTAATCAAAGGCAAAGGCAAATAGGTATGCGCATAAAGCGACATGGCCAAACCACCCAAATTGGTATAGGCCAGTTCTGACGCTATTACCACAGCCGACCACAAATCCAAACCGCTGCCGCCCACCTCGGTAGGGAAGCTTACGCCAAAGAAGCCGTTCTCGCCCATCTTTTCAAATATATGGCGGGGGCAGGCGTGGGTCTTTTCCCACTCATCGGCATAAGGCAGCAATTCCACTTCGGCGAATTTGCGGAACGACTGGCGGAGCATTTCGTGCTCTTCGGTAAACGGATTGGTAAGCATAGGCTTGTTTCTATTTTAGATAAGTACGGAGCATGAAGATAATTATTCGTTTATCAATATTAAAACGGGAAGGCAATATCCAAAGTATTGCTATTTTTAACGCAAAGCGATGGAATGATGCGATTTTTACTTGGTATTTTGCTTAGTGGCGTACTGTTTTCGGCAATGGCCCAACAGCGTGGAGACATCTATAACTACACCCTGCTGGAAACTTGGACATCCGACAGTTTCAATTTGGAAGTGGAACGCCTTACGGGCTTTCCGGGCGCGGTGCTGGGTATTAAGTACGATTTTGAGGTGTACAAGGTGCAATACTACACGCCCGATTACAATCCGGATAGCCTTACCATTGCCACGGGGCTGGTTACCATCCCCACCAATTACCCTTGCGCATCGGGCATTTATACCTTTGGCCACGGCCTTTGCTTGAAAGATAGCGAAGCCCCATCAAACCCAAGCACCCAGTATGGCATGATTACAAAGGGCTTGGCAGGAAACGGATTTATCGGCGTGGCACCTGATTATATCCACCTTGGAGCCGATGCCTCGCCGGGTTTCCAAGCATTTATGAACGCCAAAACCGAGGCCACCGCTACCATCGACCTCATCAGGGCAGCCAAAACCATAGCGCAAGGCAAGGGCACGCAGCTTACCGACCAGCTTTTCCTTTCGGGCTATTCGCAAGGCGGCCACTCGTCTTTTGCCACCGCACGAGAGATACAACTGTACCACGCCAATGAGTTTACCGTAACGGCGGTATGCCCCGGCGGCGGCACGTTCGACCTCTCGGGCATTGCTGCCGACAGCCTTTCGTCGGATACGCGCGTTACGCCAGAACCCCACGCGTTCTGTTTGATCATACAATCGTATGCGCACGTTTATGAGGATAGTTTAATAAACCTAGGACTTAGCGGCACTGCCGAGCAAGTGCTGGATACCATCTTCAAATCGCCCTACGATTCCATCCTGAAAATAATGCTGGACAGAACCACCTCGTTGTACGACAGAAACTTGCTCGATTCCATCCCCGTACGGATGTTGAACGATAGCTTCCGTATCGCTTTCCAAACCGACCCTAACTTCTATTTCCGTAAGCTGCTTTCCTACAACAACCTATATGACTGGGTACCACAAATGCCCGTAACCTTTGTACACAGCAGTGCCGATATAGAGAACCCCATCAGCAACGTGCAATATGTAATGCAGTTGTTTGAAGACAACGGTGCCACGGCGGACATACAACTATCCGTAATATCCACCACCTTATCCCACGGCCAAGCGGGCTTGCCTTACGTGATATTTTCGTTGGACCACCTGCGCAGCAAAAGGGTGGACTGCCTTACGGGCATTGCCGAAACGGCGGGCAATACCAATCTTGATTGGAACATATACCCCAACCCCGTGCAAAACGACATTATCATACGTTGGGAGAAACCTTTTAGCGAAACTATCGAGGTGAATGTTTACAGTAGCTCGGGCAGTCTCGTTTCTTCCACCAAAGCCGGCAATGGCACGGGCATAACCATTGCTGCCCAAACCTTGCCAGCGGGCCGCTATGTGGTAGAGCTTAATACCGGGCTGTATAGTTATTATCGCGTGGCGGTAAAATTATAGGGCCACTTCTTTCGAGATTACCTCGATGTCTTCGGGTATATCGTAGCCGTACTGCTGCATGGCAAAACCCATGTGGTGCATCACCTTGCGTATCTTCTCTTCCGAAATCTGGTGCTTGTTTACCTTAAAACGTTTCTGCGAATCGATATAGCGCGCAAAAGCCTCTTTGTTGCTGTCGAAGTTAGGTATCTGCAATTGGCCGTATATCTGCTCAATATGCTGCAAAGGCTCTTCTTCAAAGTCCTCGTAGCGTATCTCCACCAAGTTGCCGCGCCACTACGATGTCGAAGACCTGGTATCCGA
>CAYYZT010000027.1:12614-17879 GCA_964476015.1 uncultured Chitinophaga sp. | reverse complement strand
GCTACCTGCACGTGGCCCACGTATTGGGCGGCATACTGCCCATGCTGATAGCGTTGGTGCGTTCTTTGTGGCTGTTTGGCGACCGGGAGAAACTGGCCGCGTTTAAAACCAACAACAATAAACGGATAGCGATAGATTTGCTGGCAACTTACTGGCACTTTGTCGACATCCTTTGGATTTATTTATTACTATTTTTCATATTCAGTTAAACCAGACTGATAATGGCTGCTGATACCCAACTAGAAAAAGAAATCGAACACGTACAGGATAACTGGAGCGGTGGAACTGAGCCGATGAAGGCCAGTTATGGCAAATTGATGATGTGGTACTTCATCCTTTCGGATGCGTTCACGTTTGCCTCATTCCTGATTATGTATGCCGCCCTGCGCATGAGCTCGGAGATATGGCCCAACCCGCACGCGGTGTTCAACTCGTTCCCCGGCACGCACGAAAAGCTGCCATTGGGCTTTGTAACGGTAATGACGTTTATCCTCATCCTAAGCTCCGTGTTTGTGGTGCGCGCCGTACAAGAAGGCCACCGCATGAACAAAAAAGGCGTACTGGTATGGTTGCTTTGGGGCATTTTGGGTGGCGTAGCGTTTTTGGGCTGCCAAGCTTGGGAATGGAACCACTTGATTCACCAAGGACTGACCTTGACCCAAAACCCATTCGGACACTACACCATGCCCGAAGTGGTTGACGGACAAATGGTAGACGTTTTCAAAGGCTACGTAAACCTACAAGTTGACGAGGCCACCCACGGATTGGTGCTGGGCGAAGGTGCCGTGGATATACACGACAAGCCAGTGCCTGCCGGTGCCAATTGGTACCAAGGAAGCTGGCTGTTCGGCTGCCTGTTCTTCTTTATCACGGGTTTCCACGGTTTCCACGTTACCACGGGTGTGTTGATGAACATAATTGTTTGGATACAGGCCGCAAGGGGCGTTTACCAACGCCGTGGCCACTACGAGATGGTTGAGAAAGTTGGCCTGTACTGGCACTTTGTAGACCTTGTGTGGGTATTTGTATTCTTAGCTTTCTACTTACTGTAAAAAATTACGACAATGGCTGGCGGACATCACGATAATGCTGCTTACGAAAAACAGATAAAAGCCGTTTGGGTAGCTACTGCTATCATGGGCGTAATAACGGTAGCGGAAGTAGCCGTGGCACTTACCTGGCCCGAAGGCTGGAGCCGTGGCGTGCTCAACTTGCTCTTTATATTGATGAGTGCCGTGAAGGCGGTATTCATTGTGGGCGAGTTTATGCACTTGCGCTACGAGACACGTGCCATGATTATCAGCCTGCTGGCTCCTTGCCTGTTCCTCATTTGGTTTTTGATAGCCTTTATGATGGAAGGAGAGTCTTGGCTGAACCTGCGCACCATTTGGGGCCAGTAACAACTTGAAATGAGTAACAACAACAATAAGGAAGGAAGAAAAACGCTCATCATCGCATTGATGGTGCTGTTGTTTCTTCCTTCCGTTTTTTTTGTCTATTTCTATTACCTGCACCAAACCGCGCCATCGCCGCTAAAGCACCTGCCGGTGCTCGGCACCACGGCGTTACCGCCGTTTGAGGCGGTGGCCCACAACGGCAAAACCATTACGCACGATTCGCTGCTGGGCAAAATCGTTATCGCCGATTTCTTCTTTACCACCTGCCCCGGCATTTGCCCGCGCATGAGTGCCAACATGCAGTTGTTGCAAGACTCGATCATCAAGAACAAAGGGATTTTCCATTCGCAAATCAGGCTTATCTCGCACACCGTAAACCCCAGCTACGACTCGGTGCCCGTATTGGCCGAATATGCCAAGCTGCACGGCGTAAACGATAAATGGTGGTGGTTGGTAACGGGCGACAAAGATTCGCTTTACAAGCTCTCCACGGCCTTCTACAAACTGCCCGCCATAGATATGAGCGCGGAAGATACCGTGCTGGCCGAACCTTATGTGCACAGCGAGCGTTTTGTATTATTGGATAGGGACGGCATGATACGCGGATACTACGACGGCACCGACTCTGCTATGGTGGCGCAACTCTATAAAGACCTGATTATCTTGGACATTGTGAACAACAACCAAGACAAACGGGAAAAGCGCGAATCGCTCCGCAGCAAAGAAAAAAAGTAACCGTGACGGAAACAGTTTATAAACGGATTATCATCGGTATATCGCTGGCGGTACCGGCCTTGGTAGTGGTATTATTCTACGTGAACCCGCCCGACGTGGATTTGGGAGTCGACCTAAAATTCTTCCCCAAATTCCACGCCGTACTCAATTCCATTGCCACCCTTTTGTTGCTTGCCGGTTTGTATTTCATCAAAAACAAGCAGATAACCAAGCACAAGGCCATGATGATTGGCGCGTTGGCCGTTTCAACCGTGTTTTTGCTATCCTATGTTACCTACCACAGCCTTTCCAAGCCTACCCCCTATGGCGGCGAGGGCGCGTTGAAGTATGTTTACTACTTTATCCTGATAACGCACGTGATACTAGCCGCCGGAGTGCTGCCCTTTATCCTGTTCACGTTCTTCAGGGCCTTTACGGGCAATTTTGAGAAACACCGCAAGATTGCCAAAATCACTTTCCCCATTTGGTTGTACGTAACCATTACGGGCGTGTTGGTCTATTTGCTCATCTCACCTTACTACGTATGAAACGCTGGATGCCATACATCGTGTTGGTTGCCGTAATGGTAGCGGCCGTGCTTTTGCCCGAAACCGCCTTGGCCCAATGCCCGATGTGCAAAGCCTCGGTAGAGTCATCGATGAAAGAGGGCAGCCGCGTGGCCATAGGCATCAATAAAGGCATTATGTACCTGTTGGTAATGCCATACCTATTCTACGGCACCATCTTCTTTATATGGTGGTTCAAAACACGCCGCAAGGTGGTGGTGGGTTGATGGACGACGGACCACAGACGACGGACCACGGTCAACAATAACATCCATTTTTCGATATACGCCCCAAAGGGGCATCATACATTAGCAAGGGCACCGCCCTTAGGACGAAATACCGACCCTACTCCGCCAATTTAAACGAGCGCACCATATCGGTGATGTTCTGGCCGTATTTTTCTTGGCGTTGAGCGATGGTCCAGCCGAGTATTTGGTAATAGTGTTGCTTGCCTTCCACCACGGCAAGTTTGTACCAAACCCTTTCGTTGGTAATATTGCCCTCCATTTCGTACTCCAGTGCGGGCGCACCGTTAATGGACGTGATGCTATCAATGGGCGTAATGGAAGAATCCCCCAAGGCGGTGGCTATGCGCTCCGTGGCTATTTTGCCGTAATCGGCCAAGGTAAGGCCCGCTTTCGCGGTATCGAGCACCAATAGGTACACGGTGCGGTATTGGCTGGAATACTGGAACACGCCGTTCGGGTGCAATTTGTCGGTTTCCGACATGTAATCGGCAACGCTAATCTTGAAACGGCCTTTCACTTCCCGCTCTTCCAATGCTTCGGAGTACTTACAGCCTACGGCCATTACGGCCATGGCCAACATCATCCAATATGGTAACCTCATGCTGCTATAGTGGTTTCTGCTTGTGGCGCAGGTGCCTTCTTTACCGCGTCTTTATGCGATGGGAGAACGATACCCGTGCGTTGTTCCTCCAAATGTAGCTGTTTTTGCAGGAATTTTGCGGTTTGGTTCGGTCCTTCGGGGCTCCAACCGGGCGGATAGAGCAATAATTTCACCTTATCCTTCACCGTTGGCATCTTTTTCAAATCCTGCCAAATGGAGCCGTACTCGTGCGTGGCAATCTTGATGGGGTTATAAGTATCGATGTTAGTGGTAATGCCGTAAATCGGTTCGTCCTCGTCCAATTCTTCTTGGAAAGTGCCGAACAGCCTATCCCAAACAATGAGCATACCGGCGTGGTTGCGGTCCATATACCGTACGTTGCTGGCATGGTGTACGCGGTGGTGGCTCGGCGTGTTGAATATCCATTCAATCGGCCCCAACTTGCCCACCAAGCGGGTGTGCTGCAAAAACTGGAAGATGAGGCTAAAGCTCATCATTACCAATATCATCCACGGCTGGAAACCTACCAGCGGCAGCCAGAGCCAAAAGAAATACTTGTGGAACAACTCCGTCCAGCTTTGGCGCAGGGCAGTGGAATAGTTGAGGTTTACGCTGCTGTGGTGGTTTACGTGCGCCGCCCACAAAATGCGCACCTCGTGGCTGAGGCGGTGGTGCCAATAAAAGCTCAAGTCATCGGCAAAAAACAGCACTACCCACACCCACCAAGTATCGCCCAAATCGAACAAACGGAACTGGTACAAAAACGTGTACACGGCAAACGCCACCGCCTTCATGCCCAAATTGACGAACAACGAGCCCGTGCCCATGGCAATGGAAGAGATGCTATCCAAGCCATGGTACATTTTGCGGTCGTGGATGAAGTTGACCGCCAGTTCCAGTATAATCGCCGTTAAAAACAACGGGATGGCATACATGATAACTTGGTCGGAAGGGGTAAGCGAATCGAACATGAGGAGGTAGTATGAGGATATATAAGTTTAAACGTTTGCTGCAATCGGTGTCTCGGTGTTTGTGGTTAAGGTTCCCAACTTGCCATAATGAGGTATGAGCCAAGCAAAGGAAACCAAGGTAACTATGGGAACAACAATTGCAACCATCAACGGGTTGGCCACTTGCTGCAACAGCAATATGGCTACGGGGGCGGTAGCCAACAGGCGGGCCAGCTCCAAGAAATAGGCCCAACGCTTCTGTTCCAACAGGCCGCCCAGCGTAACCAGGGCAAGGATAATAAGCAGTGCCACGCCAATACGGGCGGGCCATTCCAAACCATCGGCGGCGAAGAGGTAGCCCGTGGTACCGGCCAACATCAGCACAAACTGGAAGAAAATATAGTACGCCAACCCCATGGAAACGGACGTATCGTACTTCTGGAACGTTTGCGGCGAAACCTCTTTAAAAGGCTGCACGCCGCCCAAATAATCGGGCTTCCAGCCCGGCTTTAGCACCAGCATCTTTATACCGTCGCCCACGGTGCGGGCCTTTCCCACTTCTTTGAACAAATCGCCCCAGTAGTTGAAATTTACCCAAAGCGGGTTCCAGCTTTTTGTTTGGCTGGTAATGCCGTACACCACTTCCTCCTCCTCGGCTTGGAACGTACCGAACATGCGATCGAAGATAATCAACGTACCGCCGTGGTTCTTATCGATGTATTTGGGGTTTACGCCGTGGTGAACGCGGTGGTGGCTGGGAGTATTGAAAACGTACTCGAACCAAGCGGG
>CAYYZT010000027.1:10870-12604 GCA_964476015.1 uncultured Chitinophaga sp. | reverse complement strand
CTTGTTGATGGCTTTGGTATGAATCCAAAACTGGTAAAGGGTTTGGATGGAACTAACGGCAAGAAACATCAACGGCTCGAAGCCCATAAACGCCAACGGCAGATAAAAAACCCAAGAAAAGGCACTTTGCAACCACGCTTGGCGCAGGGCCACGGTAAGATTGTACTCCTCGCTTTGGTGGTGTACCACATGGCTGCCCCACAGCACGCTTATCTCGTGCGCCAAGCGGTGGAACCAGTAGTAAAAGAAATCGACCCCGATAAAAAGCGCGATAAACGTGAGCACCACCGCCCAAGTGGCATGGCCGCTATCCATGCCCGGCATGGTGGCCAGGCGGTAATGATCGTACAGATAATAGTAGCCGATGTACACAAACAGCTTGAGGAACACGCCCGACACCTGCGAGCCTACGCCAAGGCTAAGGTTGGTAATGGCATCGTTAAAACGATAGTAGTTCGCTTTCCTTATCCGGTCAACGAGCAGTTCAATCCCGATGAGGAGGAAGAATACGGGAATGGCCAATACAATATAACTAACCGCTTTATCCATGAGGAGATGCCTAAAGGGCTGATTGCCTACAAATTAAAACAAAAATACGGTATAGTAGTTTCAAAAGCTACCCCACATTTAAGTGTATTAGCGTAATTATAGCTCAATATGGGTAGATTTTGATAAAAACATACCGTTAAGTTTGGTTTCAACACGTTTTGTAACCCAAAGAGTTACTTATATTTACCGCACACAACTATCCTCCTCGATGAAATATGTATTCCTCGCCGTTACGGCTTTGCTGGTATTAATAAATGTGCAGGCGCAAACCATTACCCACGGCCCGGTAGTGGGCGGGGTAACGCCCAACTCCGCACGCATGTATGTGCGCACCTCTGCTGCCACACCCATCGAAATAGAGCTTTCCACCGATAGCCTGTTCGGCAGCGTGATTACGGTTAACGCCAACACCGTGGCCGCCAACGACAGCTCTTGCATTGCGGCCATTGGCGGTTTGCAGCCGTTCACCGAATATTATTATAGGGTTAAAATAAACGGAACCGTGGATAGCTTGAAAGGCCACTTTAAATCCTTCCCCAACCCCGGCCACCGCGACCGATACGATTGGGTGGTGCTGAGTTGCCAAGAGTATGGCACCTACAATACCTTCGATGCCATTATGCTGCACAAGCCGCTGCTAACGCTGCACACGGGCGACTGGACCTACCCCGACTACCAAATTGCTGGCGACGAACGGCTGGATTGGGACGACATCAAACTATCGTACCGCCGCCGCTACAACGAACCGAAGATGCCACAGGTTATCCGCACCACGGTGATGGATTACGTGCCAGACAACCACGACGGGGCCTATGGCCACTACAATACCTCCGATACTTGGGCCACTATTGACAGCACCACCAACGCACTTACCAACCATGTGAGTTTTACGCCCATCCCCCCGCAGGCTTTCAACAACATTATGGAGGCTTACGATACGTATTTCCCCGCATGGCCGTTGCAAAACCCGGGCAACGGCATGTACCACAGCTACACCTACGGCAACGTGGAGGTTTTCTTTGTGGACGTGCGCCATTGCGGCAACGGGCTGGATTCCACCTTTAGGTACGATGCGCCCACCAATACTTGGTATTTCGACCCTACGCCGGGCCAAACCCTGCTCGGCCAGCAACAGATGGATTGGCTGAAACAGGGCCTTGCCAACTCCACCGCCGATTGGAAGTT
>CAYYZT010000027.1:8674-10860 GCA_964476015.1 uncultured Chitinophaga sp. | reverse complement strand
TATTGTGAGCGGCGTGATGTTCAACCGCAAGTTCCGTAAGGTAATAGAAGTGGCCACGGCGTTGCAGCAAATACAAATGTCAATAAGCGGGCAAACCGGCACGGGCTTTAGGCTGGCCCACTCCTTGGCTTGGAACTGGGGCGGATATCCGCAGGAGCAGGACGATTTTCTGCAATACCTACAAACCAACAACGTAAAGGACGTGATAGTGTTGAGCGGCCACGTGCACACCAACGTAATGGATGATGGCACCAACTCAGGGTTGCCAGAGCTAAACACCGGCCCCGTGGCCAGCTACGGCCCCGAGCTGACTTACTACGTGGATTCGTTTATGCGCCTATTGGGCTACGGTGCGGCCAGCGACTCGCTGTGGAACGGCGGGGGCCATGGCGTAAACAACCAAAACTACAAGAGCGGTTTCGGCAAAATAGAAATCTACTCAAACGATTCGGTGGTGTTGCGCACCATCGATGAGGACAATTTTGTGGTAAGCTCCATGGTCATTCCGCACTCCAGCAAGGTAAGCAGCGTGCCCAACTATATAGATGTAAAAGAATGCGTGGTGAGCAAAGTATTTCCAAACCCTACCGGCAGCACCTTTAACATAGAACTTTGCGATACCTACCAACCGAAAACAACCGATAGGGGCTATTTGATAGACCTTGCGGGCAAAGTGACCGCCGTGCCGCTAAATCTTTCACGAACCCTGCGTGTAGATGTCAGTTCGCTGCCCGTGGGCCACTACTTGCTCATTTATGATTATGGCGATGCGGTACACACTACGCCCGTGAACGTGGTGCGATAACCATACCCCAAAGGGATTATTTTGGGCACCAAAAGCTCATATTATCCCAATAATATCATATATTGGAGCCAAAATCACGACCATTATATGAAAAAACTTGCAGCCATAGCGCTATTTGGCGGCTTGCTGTGCTTGGCAATAGGTTGTAAAACCTCGGCCCCTACCGTAAAAAGCCTTTCCGAATATAAAGGCCGTAAGCTGGAACACGGCAGCCAAGGCGGCATTACGGGAGGCGGCACCACCATCAGCATACTGGAAAACGGGCAGGTTTTTTCCGCTACCACCATACCCGCGGCGGAAAACTACCATGGCAGCATCGACAGCAAAGAAGCCAAGGCCTTGGTTGACGAGGCCGAAGCCTTGGTAAAAAAGTACGCCGGAGCCAACGGCACCGGCAACATGACCTATTCCTTGGGCTATTTCGACGGAACCGCCACCTCCAGCATCACTTGGGCTTCAGAAACCTTCCCTCAGGAAGATATCAAGGCGTTTGCCGCCCAGGCGGTTGCAAAAAAAATAAACCAGTACATACAAAAAGCTAAATAACCTGTTATGATAAAAAAGTACCCGCTATTGTTCCTATTGCTGCTGTGCTATTGGAGTGCGGTGGCCCAGCAAAACGTTTTCCCCGGCAAGCAGCCAAAACAGGCCACGCTCACACCCATGACCATTACCCCCGTGGTAATAAACGGCTCGCAAAAACCTATGGTGTACAGCGGCATGGCAAGCCAAGTGTACAGCCCTTTGGTTTTCCCGCGCACGCTGCCACAGGGGCCACAGGTAAAGCCTTGGGAAATAACCGTGAAGCGCGACCCGGAAACGGGGATGCCCGTATCCGTGGAGTTTGCCAAGGGCAGCTTTGAAGGCTATGCCGGCAACCAAAGCGAGGCCAAAGCAGCCATCGGCAACATTTTCAATTCCATAGGCTACGTATTCGGGCTTAACGATGCCAACGAACTGCAAGTAATAGCTTCGGAAACCGATAATTTGGGCCATACGCACATCAAACTGCAACAGGTTTACAAAGGTTTGCCGGTTTACGGGTCGCAACTGATACTGCACTTTTACCCCGATGGCAGCGCGTTTATCAACGGCCGCAGCCAGCCTTCGCCCACAATAGCCAGTGTGGCCCCGGCTTTGGATGCCAACGCCGCAGACAATGTTGCCAATGCCGACGTGGCCACCCGCGATTATTATCGCCCCCTTACCGATGCCGAGCAAGACATGCTGCACCAGCATGCCCCCCGCTTGGTGGTGTACCCCAGCCGCAAGCATTTCGGGCAGTTCAACTTGGCGTGGCACGTTACCGTACACAATACTTTCATCCGCGTGTGGGAGTATTTTATCGATGCCCAAACGGGCGAAGTGCTCAATGCCTACG
>CAYYZT010000027.1:7590-8664 GCA_964476015.1 uncultured Chitinophaga sp. | reverse complement strand
AACATGGACAGGTCCGTATGCACGGCGATCTGGAAGAAGTACTCAATGCCTACGACCACACCTGTAGTGTAGGGCCTAGAACGGCCAACGCCACGGACCTAATGGGGCAAAGCCGCACCATACAAACCTTTCAAGCCACCAATGGCACCTATTACCTTTTAGATGCCTCGCGCCCCATGTACCAAGGCACCACCACTGCGCTGCCCGATGCCGGTAAAGGAAGCATCGTTACCCTAACCCTGCAAAATACGAGCACCTCCAACCCCAGTGCTGCCGATTTAACGTCCAGCAACAATGTATGGAACAACCCCACTGCCGTATCGGCACACTACAATGCGGGCATGGCCTATGAATATTTCCGTACGGTACACGGGCGCAACTCTATTAACGGCAACGGCGGCGACGTGGTATCGTTCATCAACGTGGCCGACGATAACGGACAGAGCATGGACAATGCCTTCTGGAACGGCCAGTATATGTTTTATGGCAACGGTGCCCAAGCCTTTAGCAGCCCCTTGGCCAGAAGCCTTGACGTGGGCGGCCACGAAATGAGCCACGGCGTGATACAGAACACCGCAAACTTGGAATACCAAGACGAACCCGGCGCAATGAACGAATCGTTTGCCGACGTGTTTGGCGCGATGATTGACCGCAGCAACTGGATTTTGGGCGAAGACGTGGTGAACCCAGCATTTTACCCCACCGGAGCCTTGCGCGACATGAGCAATCCGCACAACGGCGGCAATAGCCTGAACGACCCGGGTTGGCAGCCTAAGCACGTGAGCGAAAAATACACCGGAACGCAGGATAACGGCGGCGTACACATAAACAGCGGCATACCCAACTACGCCTTCTACCTGTTTGCCACTGCCACCAGCAAGGAGATTGCCGAAAAGGTTTTTTACCGCGCACTGGCAAACTATCTTACCAAGTCATCAAAATTCGTCGATTTGCGCATAGCGGTTGTAAAAGCCGCTACTGACCTCCACGGGGCCAGTTCGGCAGAAGTTACGGCAGCCGGAAACGCTTTTAATGCCGTGGGGATAGGCGGTGGCTCCGGCACCAACGGACTCA
>CAYYZT010000027.1:4733-7580 GCA_964476015.1 uncultured Chitinophaga sp. | reverse complement strand
GCAACGATTTTGTGCTGATAACGGACGTAAACACGCAAGACCCGAACAGCCTTTACGTTTCCAATGGCAATGCCACGGCATTTACCCCCATAAGCACCACGGGCGTAAACTTCCGCCCGTCGGTGGTAGACGATGGCAGCACAGCCGTGTTTGTAAGTACCCAGAAAAACATACACGCCGCGTCGCTGGTGCCTGGCCAGATTGGCGACAACCAGCTTACCAACGACAATTTCTTCCAAACCGTGGCCGTATCCAAAGATGGCAGCAAGCTGGCGGCCATATCCGTTAACCAAGATACCTCCATCTATGTGTACAATTTCCCTACCCAGCAATGGGCTAGGTACAAGCTTTATAACCCTACCACCGGCCAAGGGATTGATATGGGCGGCGTGAAGTTTGCCGAAGCCTTGGAGTGGGATTACAGTGGCCAATATTTGGTTTACGATGCCTATAACGAAATACCCAACACGCCCGGCTACTGGGATGTGGGCTTTATACGCGTGTGGGACAAGGCCGGCAATACTTGGGGAGATGGCAACATCAGCAAGCTCTTTAACGGGCTGCCCTATGGCGTGAGCATCGGCAACCCTTCTTTCTCCAAAAACTCGCCCAACATATTGGCTTTCGATTATTATGATGCCAATACCAACGTGTTCTCTATACTGGGGGCCAACATAGAAACCGGCGATATCGGCAGAATTTGGGACCAAAACGTTATCGGCACCCCTTGCTATTCCAAAACCGACAACAGGATGGTGTTTACCGGTAAGAACAATGGCTCGGATGTTATCGGTATCGTAAACCTTAATGCCGACAAAATAACACCTAACGGACAACCTGCCGTGTTCACCGAAATGGCCATTTGGCCCGTTTGGTTTGCTGCCGGAACCAGGGTAATCAATGTAGGTATCGACGAAGCCAATGCAACCGCTTGGTCGGTTTCCGCCTTCCCGAACCCGTTTGCCGATGAAATAAAGGTAAACTTGGGCGGCATCGCCGCGCAAGGCGAATGGAGCATTGGCCTGTACAACCTGATGGGCCAATTGGTACATACCGATGGCGGACAGGCCACATCCGACAACATAACCGTATCCATACCCACCGCAAACCTCCCAGCAGGCTACTATCTGGTAAAAGCCGGCAACGGCAAGGAGGTGAAGACACTGAAAGTGGTGAAACAATAACCGCATTTACAAAAAACCGACAAGGGTGCTCTATGCAGGGCTTCCTTGTCGGTTTTTTTGTTTAGAGTCATTGGTACGGTGCTATTAAAAACATGAGGAGCAAATAAAATAACGACTTGGCAAATAGAAGCATATGGATAAAACGAAGCCTTTGGGCTTTAGCGGCAATTTTCGTTTTGATGAATGTTGTCGCGGTTTTCCATTCATACAAGTTTACCCACTTTGCTGATAGCAAAACAGAAAAGACCAAAGACCCCAAAGAACTTAGCACGGCACAAAAAATAATGACCTTAGTTGTTGGGGTTAATAATCCGAGGCCAAAAAACAAAACGGTTCCCCAAACGGAGTACGAGGTAATAAAACTCCGTAGCAACAAAGAAATTGAGTGTTGGAGTATAAAGGCAGACAATGCCAAAGGAACGGTAGTGTTGTTCCACGGCTTCGGTGGCGAGAAATCCTCCATGCTCGATAAGTCCGATATCTTCCTGAAGCTCGGCTACAATACCCTGCTCGTGGATTTTATGGGTTCGGGAGGCTCGGAGGGCAACCAAACCACCATAGGCTTTTTTGAAGCGGAGCAAGTAAAAACGTGTTATGATTACTTGATAAAAAGAGGGGAACGAAACATTTACCTATTCGGAACCTCCATGGGTGCGGTTGCCGTAATGAAGTCTGTTTACGATTACAATCTACAACCCGAAGGAATAATTCTAGAGTGCCCATTTGGATCGATGTACCAAACGGTGTGCGCCAGATTTAAAACAATAAACGCCCCTGCTTTCCCCATGGCGGGGCTTTTGGTTTTCTGGGGCGGGGTTCAAAACGGTTTTTGGGCGTTTGGGCACAACCCTACCGAGTATGCTACAAACATAAATTGCCCAACACTTCTATTATACGGCGCAAAAGACGAGAAAGTAAGCAGGGAGGAAATCGACGGGATTTTTAACAACCTGAACGGGCCTAAAAAACTAAAGGTTTACCCAGAAGTTGGGCACGAAAACTATTTGGCAAAGTACCATAGCGAATGGGCCAAGGATGTGGAAGCCTTTCTGCAACAACATCAGTAAAGGGCTTTTCTGTAAAGTATGAAAACGGCTACTGGGCCGTATCCACCACAATACTATCCCGCGCCACAGTAGAATTTTTTTCCACCTTGCCCATATCCATAGGCCCAGCCTTTTCCACCCGAAGGCCAAATGCGAGGATGTCTTTTAGGTCATCGGTGCGCATTATCTGCTCAAAAGCAAGCTTATAGGTGCCTGCTTGGTTAAAGTATGCCTTCTGTTGTATAAAGTGGCTCACCATGCAGATATCGCCCGTGCACGAGCCTTCCCACTTGCCCGCCTCGTCGGCAAGGATAAGCTGCAACCGCTGCTCCTGCTGCGTACCGTCGGGGTAGGTGGTGTACACCATTACCCATAGGTTGCTGTTAGGGTAAAACGTGGTATGGCGCAGGTTTACGATAAAATTGTAGTACTGCGTGGTATCCGTAATATCAAAGCTGAAACCTACTTGGTGGTCTTTGTTCCAAACTTGGCCAGGTATGTCCTGATGCTCCTCGAACACATGGTTATCCTCTTTGCAGCCTGCCCAAAGCAATGTACAAGCCAGCAATATTATGCCATAGTATTTCATGCCTGTTCGCCGCCCCCTTCCGGATTGC
>CAYYZT010000027.1:0-4723 GCA_964476015.1 uncultured Chitinophaga sp. | reverse complement strand
GGGGCGGTTGCGGTTGCGTCCGCCACGGTTGCGGTTGCCGCCTTCGCGGGGTGGTTTTTCGCCATCGGCGGCCGCTTCGTTGCGCGAGTTCTGCTGTTGCGGGCGTTCGGCTTTGGGCTGCTGCTCGTTTCTGGGGTTTTGTTGTTGTTGTTGTGGGCGTTCGGCCTTCGGCTGCGATTCGTTTCTGGAGTTTTGCTGTTGCGAACGCTCACCTTTAGGCTGTTGCTCGCCTCGCTGCCCCTGCGGCCTTTGCCCGTCGCGCTGCGGGCGTTGCCCTTGCGATTGGTTGCCCCCACGCTCGCGCTGTTGGTTGCGGTTTTGCGGTTGTTGCTGCCCACCGCCTTGTGGTTGTCGTTCGCCCTTGGCCTGTTGCTGGCGTTCGCCCTGCTGTTGGTTTCCGCGCTCTTCCCCGCCTTTGCCTTTCTTCTTTTTCTTACGCTTCTTGCCTGTTTTTTCCAGCGTGCTCAAAGAAATTTGGCCCACTGTGTCTTCGTACTCCTCCTCCTCTTCTTCCTCTACCGACACGGCCACGGCTATCTGGCCCAGCGGCTTACCCTTCTTGCCACCGTCGTTCAATTCTATAATTTCGGCCACCTGCTCCACCGTAATCGGGTAAAAAGTGGGGTCGCCCTCGTAGGTGTACCACATCAGGCGTTTCAGTATGTCCGTCTTCATCAGGTACACCATGCCGCTTTCCGTGTCCAGCTTATCGGCCTTCTTCGGGAAATCTTGCAGGGCTTCCATGTACATATCCAGCTCATAGTTGAGGCAGCACTTCAGCCTGCCGCACTGGCCGCTCAATTTGGCCAGGTTGATGGACAGGTTTTGGTAGCGTGCCGCGTTGGTGCTCACGGATTTGAAATCCGTGAGCCAAGTGGAGCAGCACAGCTCCCTGCCGCACGAGCCGATGCCGCCTATCTTTCCGGCCTCTTGGCGGGCACCAATTTGGCGCATTTCTATTTTTACCTTGAACTCGCGGGCGTAAAGCTTAATCAGTTCGCGAAAATCCACGCGGTCTTCGGCAGTGTAGTAAAACGTGGCTTTCTTTTTATCGGCCTGAAACTCCACCTGGCCTACCTTCATGTCCAGCTTTAGGCTACGGGCTATGGCGCGGGCCTGCACCATGGTTTCCTGTTCCATTGCCTTGGCCTCCTTCATCAGCTCAAACTCGGCCTCGCTGGGCACGTGCAGTATGTTGCGGAAATCGGCATTGCGCTCCTTTACTTTCTTCTTGCGCATCTGCAACCGCACCAACTCGCCCGAAAGCGTTATTTGGCCTATATCGTAGCCCATGGCGGTATCCACGGCCACCCAATCGCCGGTGTGTACGCTTACCTTGTTGTCGTTTTTATAAAACTCCTTTCGGCTGCCGCCGTTGAAGGAAATTTCGTAATACTGCGGCCCCTCGCTTATGCCGAAAGCAATCGGCATTTCGGCCAGCCAGTCAAAGGTGTTCATCATATTGCAAGCACCGCTGGCACAATGCCCGTGCGATTTGCAGCCCTTTGGTAATCCGTTATCCGTGGCACAACTAGTGCATCCCATTTGTCGAAGTAATTAGTAAGTAGTAAATAGTAAGTAGCCTCTTAAAACCAGTCTCAATATCGCTCAATCTACCTTAATATCATGAATTTTATAATTCCTTAATCCTGCAAGTTCTGATTCAGACAACCATTCCCTGCGGTTTCAATAGCTTCGTAATCCTAATGCTCAGTTCCAGTGCCAGCATTTTGCCGCTGGCGTTGCGCTCTACGTGGTAGTGCGCCTCGTTTAGCCACTCCATCATGCGCTGCATCTTGTTTTGGTTGAAGGCACCGGCCATCTCCCCTACCAAGCTCTTCTCGCTGCCCGTAAGCACGCCTGATGGACGGCCAAACACCTGCAAGTGCAGCACTTCCTTCAGCATATGCAGCGCATACAACACAAAACTCTTCTGCGCCTCCCTGCCCAACGCCCCGAAAGCATCTGCCCACTTCACCGTTTTCATCGGCTCGGCGTTGCGGCTAAGGAGCACCGTCATCCATTGCTCGAACAGCCCCGCATGCTCGGCAGCGGAGTGGTTGAGCAAATCCAACGCCTCAATATAGTCACCATTGGCCAAACCAGCAATGCGGTAAGCTTCTTCGGGCTGCAATTGCTGCCGCTGCACCAGCGCATCGGCCAGTTCCTGTTGGTCGATGGGCGATACCTTGATTATTTGCGTGCGAGAGATAATGGTGTTCAGCACCGTTTCCAAGTTATCGGCCACTAGCAGAAACACCGTTTGTGCCGGCGGTTCTTCCAATATTTTCAGCAGCGTGTTGCCCTCCTTGCCCAAAAACTCCGGCAGCCAGATAACCATGATTTTATAGCCGTTTTCGTAAGCCTTGAAACTTAGCCTGCGTATCACGTCGTGGCACTCGGTAATCGGTATGTTGGGCTGCTTGTTTTCGGCATTGAATTTCACCATCCAGCGGTGCAGGCTCAGGTACGGGCTTTGGCCCAGCACCTCGCGCCATTCCGTAATGCTCTCAGCACTTATCTTGCGCTTGTCCACACTCGGAAACGGGAAGCTGAAATGCAAATCGGGGTGTACCAGTTTTTGCATCTTGCCACAACTGGGGCACTCGCCGCAACTGTCGTGCTCTTGCCTATTGGCGCAGTTAAGGTATTGGGCGTAGGCCAACGCCAGCGGCAGCCCACCGTGGCCCAACGGGCCCAGAAACATCTGGGCATGGGGCACGTGGCCCTCCCGCACCGAAGTGAGGAGGCTTTGCTTTAGCAGGCTTTGGCCAATAACGTCTTTAAACTGCATGTTTCCGATAATTTTTCCCGTACCTTTTCCGTGCTTTCCGTGGTCTTGTTTGAAACGAGATTAAACCACTGAGTACACGGAAAAAACGGAAATGCTTCGGAACTACTTCTCTAGATACGGCAGCACGGCTTCGGTGGGGTTGGCGGTAGAGGGGATGGAAGCGATAAGCTTGCCCTCCTCGTCCAACAAAAATTTATGGAAGTTCCACTTTATCTCGCTGTCTTGCACGCCGTTTTCCTCTTTGGCGGTGAGGAAGCGGAAGATGGGATGCTGCGGATCTTTAGTGCTCAGTTTTTCGGTAAGGGGGAAGGTAACGCCGTAGTTGCGCTCGCAAAAGGCGGCAATGGTATCGGCCTCGCCGGGCTCTTGGCCGCCGAAGTCGTTGCAAGGGATGCCCACTACCACCAATTGGCGGTCGAACTCGTTTTGCAACTCCTGCAATTGCTGGTATTGCGGCGTAAGGCCGCACTCGCTGGCGGTATTGGCCACCAAAACCTTCTTGCCACGGAAAGCGCCGAAATCCACGGTGCCGCCCGTCAATCCTTTTATACTGAACTGGTGTATGCTGTTGTTTGAAGCCATGCCGGTATCTGTTTTGGGTAGTTTCCGGTTGTATTGGGTAAAGTTCGGGAAAAAAGTTTAGACCATGGACGACAGACGACGGACCATGGCAAAAAAAGTAGTTGCTAATAGTACTCGTATTGAGTATAACGAATATAGTAAAGGGAAACGTCTTGATGGTTTGACTTAGTTTTTCCGTGGTTTATGCTCTTCAACATCGTTCGTACAGGATTTCCAAACTTATCGTATTGATAAGTATATTCCAGAGTTTGATGCTCTTTAATTGTGGTGTCGCTTAACATCTGAAAATGGAGTTGCTTTGAAACATCGCCATGCGAGTTATATTCGTATCGTATTATCCATCCATACCCTGGGTCGTAAATTACTCGCCCTAAACTATCCTTCTCAACCCTACTTTCTCCAGTACTATTATCACTGTTAAGTTTTGATTTAAGTTCTATCAATTGCCCTAGCTCGTTATAACAATAGTATGTGTCTTTATATATCGATATTAACAACAACGAATCCAATTTTTCATTACTATAACTGGATATATAATAGTTGTAATTCTCCTCAGAAAACTCCTTGACCAGAACTAATTGTAGCTTATCGTCATATTCATATATCTCCTCTATTATGAAACATGCACTAGGTACACTATCAATGCTATATTCTGTAAAATCTATGCAATAACTTCTTCTCCTTAAGGTGCCATCATTATTGTAATAATAAGTGAGAACCTGATAGGGATGATCTTTGAGAGATTTCTTTCTACCAAAGGTCAACACAACGACTTTTTGCTCACCATAACTATATAAATGGGTTTCTAAAAGCTCCTCCATTTTACTATATGTAAGCTTAGATGCTATTCTTCCGGAACGGCCAAAGGTGTATTTATCTATAGTACCATCTGTAAACTTTACTATTGTGGGATAGCCTTTTCTGTTATTGCGTAACACATTTGCCGTCATTCCGGTAATATATGTTAACTCCCCGTTAGGCGAAAAACCGATGGAGTCAATATTTGGATGAACTCCATGTGTATGCTCTACCGTGGTTAAGGTTAAAGTATCCCAACTTGCCTCAGGATGATCATTGGGAAATGTACTTGGTAAAAAAGGAACGACTCGCAGTTCTTTATATAAAATGCTTTTTACAGGGCCCTTCAAGTTGTAATCCGCTCTATTGGTGTGCTGCACTACAGAATCAGCCAGCCAACTATTGAGGTACATATGGTCATGGAAATCTGGCTGCGATTGCAAAACCTTAACCCAGCAAATTGCCCATAAAAACAAACCGATGCGCATACCCTTTTTTTACAAATTCAAGTAATGAAACGCAAATCCGAGTTGAATAGTATTAATGTCT
>CAYYZT010000026.1:8447-18007 GCA_964476015.1 uncultured Chitinophaga sp. | reverse complement strand
CTTATGTTGCTCACCGTTACGGTTTTGCACTCCGTGTCGCTACCCGATGCATTGGTTGCGGTAAGGCACACGTTGTACGTGCCGTTGGCGGCGTATATATGGCTGGGGTTTTGGGCGGTGCCCAGGGCACTGCCGTCGCCATAGTTCCAACTCCAGCTTGTTGGGCTGTTGGTGCTCTGGTCGGTAAACTGCACTAGGCCGCCAGAGGGGTTCGCCCAAGAAAAACCGGCCACCGGGGCAGGCAGCGGCGGGGCTATCAGCGAGTAGGTAAATCGGTTTACCGCACCGGCACCGTTAAAGGTAATGGTAGCCACGGGGCCCATGGTTTCCTTGGCTAGCCAAGAATAGGTAACGGTGGTATCGCGGCTATCGTCGGCCGTGGCCCAAGGGCTGAAGCTTAACAGCTTATACTCCACCAAGGTACGGGTCCGCTCCACCCTCTTTTGGCGCAGGGCTTGGTAGGTGCCCGTGGGCGTGATAATGGTGCCCCAAGCATCGATGGTATCGAAATACGTGGCGGTATAGGTTACGCGCACTTGGTTTACCGTAATGGGCGGCGAAGGCAGGGTTACGTTGTTCTGGGTTTCCACAAAACCGTAGTTGCCCGTAAAGGCATTGTTGTATGCTGTAGGGAAACGATATAAATCGAACGTGGGGTTGAACTCTACCGACAGCGGCGTTGTACCCGGGCCCAGCAACGGGCCGGCCAGCCCTTGGCAGGTGAAAGCACTGGTGGTTTTTCGGAAATAGCCGTAATTGCTGTTGTCCGCCGTAATGGCCACGGTAGCGGTAGGGAAATCGGCGGAATAAGGCGTTTGCGAAGGCATGCGGTGCATCACGTTTTCAGCTAGGTCTTGCACGGCGTTGCTAAAGTTCCAAGTTTGGTTGGCACCCTTGGGGCCGGGCGCAATGCCCACGGGCATGGTATCCACGGCATTGTTCAGGGTATCGGGCACGGTGGGCAAATCGGTGCTCAAAAACGTGATTTGCGCTTGGGCCAATACGGCCATGCCACAACTCAGCAACATGAGTAGCAAACGGTTCATGGGGTGGTTTTTATTACGATAAAAAAACTGCGTAACAGTCTAAAAGACTGTTAAAACTTACGAGTTAAGCATCACTGGCATCACCAGCATCAGTATATCTTCGTTGTCGTCTTTCTCGGTGGGCAAAATGATACCGGCGCGCGTGGGGCCGCTCAGTTCAAACACCACCTCGTCGCTTTCCAGCACGTTCAATATCTCTATCAAAAACTTGGCATTGAAGCCTATTTCGATATCGGCCCCGTCATAGTTGCAGCCCAGGCGTTCGTTGGCCTCGTTGCTGAAATCCAAATCCTGTGCGCTCACTTGCAGCTCGCTGCCGTTTATTTTCAGGATAACCTGGTTGGTAGTTTTGTTGGAATAGATGGATATACGGCGCAGGGAACCTTGCAGCTCGCCACGGTCTATGGCCAGCTTGCTGTTGTTGTTTACCGGGATAACGGCGTTGTAATCCGGGTAGCGGGCATCAATCAAGCGGCAGATAAGGCTGATGTTGTTGAACTCGAAAAAAGCGTTCGAGTTGTTATAGCTGATGTTTACCGAAGCATCGTCGTTCGGTAGGGCCGATTTCAGCAAGTTCAGGGCCTTCTTCGGCACGATGAACGAGGTAGCCTTTTCGCTACGGGCATCGGTACGGTTGTATCGCACCAGCTTGTGGGCATCGGTGGCCACAAAGGTGGTGCCCTCCGGGCTTAGCTGGAAGAAAACCCCCGTCATGGCCGGGCGCAGCTCATCGTTGCTTACCGCAAACAGGGTTTTGGTGATGGCTTTCAGCAGCACGCTGGCGGGCAGTTGCAAGCTCGTTACGTCTTCGGCAACGGGTATTTTCGGGAAATCGTCGCCATTTTCGCCGGCCAAGCGGTATTTGCCGTTTTCGCTGGTTATCTCCACGCCAAAGTTCTTATCGTCCACCGTAAAGGTAAGGGGCTGCTCGGGCAGGGTTTTCAGCGTATCCAGCAATATCTTGGCAGGTATGGCCACCCGCCCGTTCTGCTTGGCCTCCACGGTGAGGCTGGTGCTCATGCTGGTCTCCAAATCGGTGGAGAAGGCGGTGAGCCTGCCGTCCTTAATCTCGAAAAGGAAGTTTTCCAAGATGGGCAGCACGGAACTGGACGCGATAACCCCGCTAATGGTTTGCAACTGTTTGAGCAGGGTGGTGGTGGAAACGATGAACTTCATTTTGGCTACATCTTTAAGCTAGCAAATATAGTGTTTTGGGTTTTAAAATATGAATGGTGTGGAGAAGTTGTGGGAGGAGCGGAAAAGGTAGCCGCCATATAGGCATGGGCTTATTAAAGGCCGTTGGAAAAACGGCAGAAACAAAACATCCCTTGTTTGCCGCGGCGCAGGCCACAGCACCTGCGGCCCTACAGTGGCCTCCTTGCAAATCTACTATAGAATGGCCTAGATTCGCGACGTCTATGGTAGGTATCCTGACGGATGGCCTTTCAGGAAAAGACCGTTCTTATCCAAGGCGGAAATATGACATATGTGTGACACTCCGATTTGAACGACTACCTATATTTACCAAAAAACGACTATGAAAAAGGGATTTCTACTCACCGTTTGCTGTATGATAAGTATGCTTGCCATAGCGCAACCGCCATACTATCAGTTATTTGACGACACGTCCAGCACCTCGTATTACAACACGCTCAAAGTGGTTTTGGATACTTCTTCCACCAACATTTGGCAGATTGGTCCGCCGCAAAAAACTATTTTCGACAGTGCCGCTACCCTACCCAATGCTATCGTTACCGATACCATCAACCCATATCCGTCTAATAACGAGTCTTCATTCTCTTATGTGTATCACAGAGAAACTTTTTATTACGGCATCCACGCCATACAATGGAAACAGAAACTGGATATGGACGCTGCCGAAGACGGGGGCATTTTGGAGTTTTCGTTGGATGGCGGCTTGGTTTGGCAAAACGCTTTCAATAACCCCTACGTTTACAACTTCTATGGTTTTGATACCAAGAACGTGGATACTTTGCCTTCTGGCGAGATAGCTTTTACGGGCACCGATACCACGTGGCGCGATGTATGGTTCTGTTTTGACTATTCCTTTCTATTCCAATACGACAGCATCATGGTTAGGCACCGCTTTGTATCCGACTCGGTGGACAACGGCAGGGAGGGCTGGATAATCGACAACCTTACCATGCACATTACCGTGCAGCACACCATAGGAGAAAAGAACCAGGATAAGTACCTCAAAGTTTACCCTACCCTATCGTCTGGCATCGTGCACATCGAGGCCAAGAAACTCAATGAATATCATATCATAGAGCAGTTGGATGTGCTCGATGGCAACGGCAAGTTAGTACAACAGTTTAAGAACGTGCCCACAAAGTTTTTCGTTGATTTGGCCGATTTGGCTAACGGGCAGTATTTCATCCACGTGCGTACCAACAAAAAGTCGGAGCGTTTCAAGATTATTTTGCAGCGATAGCGCATGGTTCGCAAATGTTGTATCGGTTTCGGGCTGTTCGCGTTTATGTGCATGGCCGTTAGTTCTTGCCTCACCCATCGGCGACTCACCCATTATCCGCTCGAAGTGCCTTTATTTTTTCCGCCCTTGCCGGATGGCAACAAAGTGGATGTGACCTATGAAGCGGCAGAGCTGGGCAGGCACCTTTTCTACGACCCCATCTTGAGCGCGGATAGCACCGTATCTTGCGCCAGTTGCCACCGGCAGGAAGTGGCTTTTAGCGATGCGCCCAACCGATTCAGCAAAGGGATTTACGGGCAGCTTACCCAGCGCAATACCATGCCTTTGTACAATTTGGTTTGGAACACCTCCCTGTTTTGGGACGGCAAGGCGGCCAGCATCGAAAGCCAAGTGTTTCACCCCGTAAGTGCCCACAACGAAATGGCACTGCGGTGGACAAAGGCCGAAGAACGGATTAACGATAGCGAATTTTACCGAAAACGTTTCCGTAAAGTTTATGGTAACATAACGATTGACAGCACCTTGATTGCCAACACCATTGCCCAGTTCGAGAGAACGCTCGTGTCCAACAACTCCAAGTATGATAGGGTGCTTAGGGGCGAAGATTACTTTAGCGATGAAGAGCTGGCGGGTTTTGTGCTAATGAACGACCAAACCAAAGGCGACTGCCTGCACTGCCATACCACCGATGCCGATGCGTTGGGCACCACTGGCCGCTTTAGCAACAACGGGCTGGAGGCGGTATATGCAGTTGCTGGCTATACCGATAAAGGTAGGGGCGGTATAACGGGTGTTGAAAAAGACATGGGACTGTTCCGAATCCCGTCGCTGCGCAACGTGGCCCTTACCGCGCCCTATATGCATGACGGCCGTTTTGCTACGCTTGACGAAGTGCTGGATTTTTACAGCGATAGCGTACATGCCAGCCTGAACATTGACCCCGTAATGGCCTCTGCCCACCGCGGCGGCGTATACCTATCGGAAAAGGAAAAAGGGCAGATAAAGATATTTCTCCTCACCTTTACCGACTCGGTGTTTATTGCCAATCCCGCCTTTAGCAATCCCTTTCTATTGGATGAATTTTGAACCAATCCTCCACAAACCGAAAAGCCACCCCGAGGGATGGCTTTCGCTGAAAATATCTCAATTATGTCGCAATTGCGGTATTATGTCTCAAAATTGCGGCATTTTATCGCAAAAATAGCTCAAAATATGTCGCAAAATGCCTCAAAATACCTCAAACTCAGTTTGCTTCGAGGGCCGCGGCACCGCTCACTATCTCGGTAAGCTCGGTGGTGATGGCCGCCTGACGGGCACGGTTGTAGCTGATACCCAGCTCTTTAAGCATCTCTTGGGCGTTTTCGGTGGCCTTGTCCATGGCGGTCATGCGGGCACCGTGCTCGCTGGCATTGGTATCCAAGAGGGCTTTGTAGAATTGGGTCTTTAATATCTTGGGAATCAACACTTTAACAATATCTTCCTTGTTCGGCTCAAAGATAAAATCCGGTACCTTGGTAGCATCTACGCTAGGGGTATCCTGCTTTACCAATGGCAAAAACGGCTCAACCATAAAGTTTTGAATGGCAGCGTTTTTAAACTGGGCATACACCAATTCCACCACATCGTACTGGCCTTTTACAAAGCCTTCGATAGCGTAATCGGCAGCTTTGGCCGTTTCTTCAAAAGTAATATTTTGCAGCAAGTGTACGTAATTGGTATTCAGGCTACAAGCTTGTTTACCAAAGAAAGCACCACCCTTTTTACCCACCGCCATTACGTTTACGTTCACCGGCGAAAGCTTGCCATACTTGGTACGGATAACCTCCGAAGCCTTCTTGATAACGTTGGTATTAAAGGCTCCGCAAAGGCCACGGTCGGCTGTGAACACCACCAGCAACACATTGCGGACCTCACGTTCTTGGGTCAGTTCCAAGTTAAGGTTGCCTTCTTGGCTGATAATGATATTGTTAAGTATCTCGGAAAGTTTATTGGAATACGGGCGCATTTGCGTAATCGCATCCTGGGCACGGCGCAGCTTAGCCGCCGAAACCATCTTCATGGCCTTGGTGATTTGCTGCGTCGACTTTACGGATTTCATCCGCTCGCGTACTTCCTTTAGTTTACCAGACATCTTTTATTAAATAAGAAATGACAGATGACAAATGCGAAACTTAATGGGGACGGGCTTTTCGGCCCGCCCCATTGTATGTTATGTTACTTAAACAGCAACGATACTTCTTTGGAAACTTCCACCAAGGTTTTTTCTACCTCATCGGTCAGTTTGCCAGCCTTCAATTCGGCCAGTACGTTGGGGAAACGGCTCTCCAACTGGCTCAGGAACTCAGCCTCGAAAGACTTTACCTTGCTCACCGGCACATCCTTCAACAAGCCTTTGGTACCGGCATAGATGATGGCGATTTGCTTCTCCACCGTTAATGGCGAGTGCAGATTTTGCTTCAGTATTTCCACGTTTTTGGCACCCTTGTCCAAGATGGATTTGGTGGCGGCATCCAAGTCGGAACCGAACTTGGAGAAAGCCTCCAACTCGCGGTACTGGGCTTGGTCAAGCTTCAAGGTACCGGCCACTTTCTTCATCGATTTGATTTGGGCGTTGCCACCTACACGGCTCACGGAGATACCCACGTTGATAGCAGGGCGCACGCCGGAGTTGAACAGGTTGGCCTCCAAGAAAATCTGGCCATCGGTGATGGAGATAACGTTGGTAGGGATGTAGGCAGATACGTCGCCGGCTTGGGTTTCGATGATAGGCAGGGCGGTCAAAGAACCACCACCTTTCACCACGCCTTTCAAAGACTCCGGCAGGTCGTTCATGTTAGCGGCAATCTCGTCGTTGGCGATAACCTTGGCGGCCCTTTCCAGCAAGCGGCTGTGCAGGTAAAACACGTCGCCAGGATATGCTTCGCGGCCCGGAGGACGCTTCAACAGCAACGACACCTCGCGGTAAGCCACGGCCTGTTTAGACAAGTCATCATAAATGATCAAAGCCGGACGGCCAGTATCGCGGAAAAACTCGCCGATGGCCACGCCAGCGAACGGAGCGTAAAACTGCATCGGGGCCGGGTCGGCAGCCGAAGCGGCCACTATAACCGTGTATGGCATAGCACCGCGCTCTTCCAGCGTACGGGCCACGTTGGCCACGGTAGAGGCTTTCTGTCCGCAAGCTACGTAGATACAGAAAACCGGTTCGCCACGGTCATAAAACTCTTTCTGGTTGATGATGGTATCCAGCGCGATAGCGGTTTTGCCTGTTTGGCGGTCGCCGATAATCAATTCGCGCTGGCCACGGCCTACCGGAATCATCGCATCGATAGATTTGATACCGGTTTGCAGCGGCTCGTTTACCGGCTGGCGGTAGATAACGCCCGGGGCCTTACGCTCCAAAGGCATTTCGTACAGCTCACCGCCCAACGGGCCTTTGCCGTCGATAGGCTGGCCGAGGGTGTTGAGCACGCGGCCCACCATGCTATCGCCCACCTTGATGGAGGCAATTTGGCCGGTGCGGCGCACGGTATCGCCTTCTTTAATCGATTCCCAGCTACCCATCAATACCACACCCACGTTGTCTTCTTCCAAGTTAAGGGCGATGGCGCGCACGCCGTTCTCGAACTCCACGAGTTCACCGGCACGTACGTGGGTCAATCCGTATACACGGGCAATACCGTCGCCTACTTGCAATACGGTACCTACTTGCTCCAGTTCCGCTTCGGTTTTGAAGCCTGACAGTTGCTCCCGGAGGATGGCACTGATTTCGTCTGGTTTTACCTCAACCATTGTATTGTTTATTAAGGGTTAAATGCTCTATTGTTATATCAAAACGCTTTAACGAACTGGTTCTGGCTGAACTCTTTGTCCAACAGTTCCAGTTTGTGCGCCACGCTGGCGTCATACAGTTTGTCTTCGTATTGCAGCACGAAACCGCCGATAAGGCTTTCGTCCACTTCCACTTTTATCTGTGGGTTTTTGATGCCCGTTTTGCTCTTTAGCTTCTCTACCAATTGGTTGGTAAATGCCTCGTCAAACGCTACGGCAGTGGTAAGGGTAACGGGGGTAAGCTGCCTGTGGGCATTGTATTGTTGGATGAATGCCTTGGCAATATCCAACAAATACCCCTCGCGGCCTTTCTTCACCATCAGGGTTAAAAAGGTTTGGGTAATGTTGTTGGAATCCTTGCCAAAAATGGCTTCCACTACCTTCAATTTCTTGTCGGTATTGATGATGGGGTTCTTCAACATTACCGCAAGCTCGTTGCTGCCCTCTATGGTAGCGGCCACGGCTTTCATATCTTTAAACACCTCCTCCAGCTGGCCCTTCTCCAAAGAAAGGTCCAACAACGATTTGGCGTAGCGCGATGCTAAACGTATAGCTGACATCTTATCTTAGTTCAGTTTCAGGTCATCCACCAAAGCAGAGGCGTAGTTCTCTTGGTTTTGGCGGTCGTTAAATTCCTTGCGCAATACCTTCTCGGCAATTTCCAATGCCATTTGGCCGGCATAGTTTTTCACCTCGGTAAGGGCAGCCATTTTCTGGTTCTCAATTTCGCGGGCGGCATCGGCCACTTTCTTGCTGTACTCCACGTTGGCGCGCTCTTTGGCATCGCTCACCATTTTCTCGCCAATGGCTTTGGCCTCTTTCAAAATAAGGGCACGCTCCTCGCGGGCCTCGTTCAGCAG
Organism: uncultured Chitinophaga sp.; assembly: GCA_964476015.1. Taxonomy (GTDB): domain Bacteria; phylum Bacteroidota; class Bacteroidia; order Chitinophagales; family CAIOSU01; genus CAIOSU01. The sequence continues at coordinate 9,815 of CAYYZT010000026.1, read as the reverse complement.
GCGCTCGTTATCGGCACTCAGCTTCGCCATTTCCGCACGCGCGGTTTCGGCTTGCTTCACGGCATCTTCAATGCGGTGCTCGCGCTCTTTAACGGAAGTAAGGATGGGCTTCCAAGCAAACTTGCCCAGTATAAACAACAAGATGACGAAGGATATGGTCATCCAGAAAACTAAGCCTATCGAGGGGAGTAATAATTCCATTTTCTTGCTAGTAATTAGTAATTAGAAAACTAGTAATTAGGTTTTTATCTTGGAGGACTTAGTAAAAGCAATTAGAGTATAATTAGTCATTCCTCTAATCCCTGATTTCTACTTCCTGCTTACTTTTTAAGTCTTTAGGTTAATGGTTCTGCAACCAACCGTTGCAGAACCATCACCATTTTTCTTACTGCTTTACCAACAAAGCGGCAGCTACTACACCGAAAAGTGCAAGACCTTCGATAAGAGCGGCAGCGATGATCATCGCAGTTTGAATTTTGCCGGAAGCTTCAGGTTGACGAGCGATAGACTCAACAGCGCTGCCGCCGATACGTCCGATACCCAAACCTGCGCCCAATACTACCAAGCCTACGCCGATAGCTGCAATACCAGTTGCCATAACAATGTGTTTATGTAATTAAATTAAAAAAGCCAAATCAATGGTGCGCCTCGTGGCCATGTTCGTGGCTGTGGTCGTGTTCGGCCACGGCCATGCCGATAAACAGGGCTGAAAGGAGCGTGAAAATATATGCCTGCAATATGGCTACCAACAATTCCAGCAAGCTCATAAACACTACGAACGGCACTGAAACGGTAGACAACCAAGCAGATTTGAACATAAAAATCAAGGATATCAAAGCCAATATCAAGATGTGGCCCGCGGCAATGTTGGCGAACAGACGCATCATCAAGGCAAACGGCTTGGTAAGGGTGCCTACCAGCTCGATAACAGCCAACAAGGGGCGCATTACCACTGGCACGCCAGGCATCCAGAAAATATGGCCCCAGTATTCCCTGTTGCCGCTAAAGGTGGTAATAAGATAAGTAATGATGGCCAGTACAAAAGTTACGGAAATATTGCCCGTAACGTTGGAGCCGCCTGGGAAGAAAGGCACCAAGCCCAACAGGTTGTTTATCCAGATAAAGAAAAACACCGTGAGCAGGTATGGCATGTAGCGCTCATACTTCTTCTCCCCGATATTGGGAATGGCAATGTCATCGCGAACGAACACGATAATCGGCTCCAAGAAAGCCCCGATGCCACGCGCAACGCCGTTTGCATCGTAAGAGCCGGCCACCGAGCCAAACACCGCAACCAAAATAATGATGGAAAGGAAAATAGCGGCCACGTTGCGAGTAATGCTAAAATCAAGCGGGGCTTCGTTTAAC